>JAZQYS010000633.1:0-13224 GCA_045633645.1 Victivallaceae bacterium
AGTACCCTGTCGGTAATATCTACCAACATAGGGAATAGAGCTTTTCAAAAAAGCGGCGTATTTTGTTGAGACTCTGCGGATATTTTCCGGAAAAACTTGAATTTGCGTTTTGAATCCGGTATATTATTACAGCACCTTTTGAACAGGAATATTTTTATGAAATACAATTTTTTGATTTTATCGGCAATCATGACTTTATCTCTTTTTGCGGCTCCGGTAAAAAAACACCGTCCCGTAATTGAAGTCAATTTTGCCCCCGAAGTAGCGTTTTCTACAAATTTTTCAACTTCTGTCTGGAAAAAGACGCCCGCTTATCCTTTGATGAAAGCCGTAAGTGACTTATCTGACTTTCACGCCCTGCCCCTTGAAGGAGGTCAGCTCCGTCTGCTCTATGATAAACATTTTTTGTACGTTGCAGCAGAATTACAGGACTCCGAAGTCACCACGACCGGCACAAAAAATCAATCCGCCTTTTTCGCCCTGGGCGATGTCGTTGAAGTTTTTCTGAAACCTCAAAATCACAATTTCTACTGGGAAATTTACGGTACGCCCAATAATCTTGCCACCTGTTATTTCTTCCCCTCCCGCGGCAGTCTGGGACTGCCCAGCGGTTTCGCCTCTCACGGTGTTGATGTCAAAGTCATTTCCTCCGTTAACGGCTCTTTCAATAATCCGCTTGACCGTGATAACGGTTGGAAAGTCCTGATAAAAATTCCCCTTGCCGCTCTCCGCAAAAACGGTTTAAAATTTGCCCCCGGCGAAAAATGGACCATTTTTACCGCAAGATACAACTACTCCCGTTATCTGCCATCTTGTGAACTCTCCGGCGTCCCTCAGAAATTCGGCGATTTCCACGTCCTTTCTGATTACGCTCAACTTGTTATCAAATAACGCAAAATAAAGGAATTTTTTATATATGAAAACGTTTCTTCTTTCCCTTGTCTCCCTGACCGTCCTTACCCTCTGCGCTCAGGAAAAATTTATCCGTCCGGTCCTGGAAATGTATCCCGTGAAAAACTTTTCTCCAGCAACAGGCTTGAAACATCCCGCCTGGGCAAAGGCAAAGGAATATCCCTTTATGCTCAATGCCGCTCTTCCGCAGGATTTCGGCACCCTCCCCCCCGAAGAATGCAAAGTGCAAGTCATGTATGACAAGGAGCATTTCTACATCCGTACCGTCATGTCCGACAGTGAAGTTCTCTCTGAAGCCATCGATCAAAACAGCCCCATTCCCAACTGTTCGGATTATTTCTGCATCGTCTTGCGCCCCAAAAGCGAAACAGGTTTCTTTTACATCCTCGGCACCCCCAACGCTATTGTTAAAGCCGTTTATGTCACAGGTCCCGGTGCCATCCGTCTGGCTTCTGCCAATTTACCGCTTGAAACAAAAGTCCCCGTTTACACCTCCATCAACGGCAAAATCAATGACGGCAAACGCGACAAATCCTGGACAGCCCTGACCGTTATCCCCATCAAAAAACTGATCTCCGAAGTCAAAAAATACGGCGTCAATATCAATGAATCATGCGGCTGGACTCTCATGACAGGACGCCGCAACTACTCCCGTTTTCTGGAAATCGCTGAAATCTCAGGCTACCCCCAACCCGTCCGCGGCTTCTTCACCATGCACCACCACGCCCTGCTCCTCAAAAAATAACTCCCTCTTATTCTTGATAAAGTTGATGGTTTCGGGGGAGAGGAAAAACTTTTTTTCACGGGAAAAAAAGCCGAAACGTCGGCTTCGGTATATTTTTGTTTCCTCCCTGTCCACCGTAGCCTTGTGCGAAGGCGGATCCTCTTTTCAAAAAAAGCGGGGTATTTGTTGAGGAAAGTGCGGAAGTTTTGCGGCGTATTTGTTGAGGGATGTGCCGGAGTTCTGCGGCAATTATTTCACGGCACAGAGAATCAGGCCGGTAACGATCAATATTGCACCGGCTATCCGCGGCAGCAGTGCCTTTTCTTTGAGAATAAGCATTCCGAATGCCACTCCGAACAGCAAACCCGACTGGCGGAAAATCTGAACGTAAGTCACATTCGTTACATAATTCATCGCCATCAGCACCAGCAGATAGGTAAGTGACGCGGCAATCCCCGCAAAAACAAGCGACAAACGGTATTCTTTGAATACGCAAACAAGTTCTTTTCGCATTTTTCCCTGAACCAGCACCGGAGTTAAAATAACCGCCAGAAGCATCCAATCCCGCAATGCGGCATAAGTCATGGAAACCATCGGTTTTGAAATATCCGTTCCGGCAAGAGCTTCCATCATAATTCCCTGGGTGCGGCTGTCAAAAATCGTGTACCACGTAGTTCCGCACGCAGTCAGAAGTACGAAAAACATCCCCTTTTGAAGATAGTTTCTGACTTTGAAATCACGAAAATTTGCCAACGGCATACTCAAGCATCCCGCAAAAATCAGAAACATACCGAAAATTGCCATCCATGTCAGCGGCTTGCCGATTCCCAAAAGTACCGTAACTCCCGCCGTCAGCAGCAGCGGCAGAGAACGCATCATCGGATATGCACAGGACATATCCAGCAGACGGTAAGAGCGCATCAATCCGAACCAATACATGCAGTCCCCGATCAATGTACAGCAAAGCGACATCCAGAACGCTCCGGGCAGAGAAAGAACCGGAACTGAAGTGCGGCAGAGTATCGGCGTAAGAAACAATGCCGACACCAGACAAAGCCCGCCGACAAAAGGCAGATTGATTTTATTCTTTTTTGCAACCAGATTCCACGAAGCATGAAGTACGGCTGAAGAAATAATCAGAATAAAAGCGGACAGCGTCATAAAGACAACTCCTTTTCAAGAATCCCTGCTGCAAGAGCAACCAGTTCCGCACAGGGACGTTTCTTGTAGTAAGCAGAAGTACGCTCTTCAGAAACGAAATTTTCCGGTCCCTTTTCAGAAAGATTCAACAGTTCACGGCAGATGATCGAACCGTTCTTTTCACGGAACTGCCCCGCAAGGTGCTGTATCAGCGCATAATGTTTATCCTTTGCCGCCTTGTCTTTGACGTCAGAGTTTCCCCGCAGAATATTAGCCACAAGAATCATTCCTGAAACCGCCCCGCACACTTCGCGCATTCTGCCCATACCGCCGCCGAAACCTGAAGCCAGCTGCATGGCAAACTCTTCACTTAAACCGCACTCTCCGGCAAACGCGCACAGCACAGCTTGCGCACAGTTGGCTCCGCTGAGAAAATACTCTTTTGCCAATTCAGATTTATTCTTTTCCATAACCGGGATATTCCTTTTAAATCATTCAGTTCATTTTCTTTTTAAACAAAGCTTTTCGCCGTGAAACCGTCAAAACATAAAGTGCCGCAGGTTTTGCTTTTCTTAACTGTTCCGCAACAGAGCGCAGTGTGGAACCTGTGGTGAAAACATCGTCTATTAAAAGCACACGTTTACCGGCAACTTTTTCAGGAGAAACGCAAGTAAAGGCCTTTTTGAGATTTTTCAATCGTGCAGTTCTCCCCAGTGTCGCCTGACGGCTGCCGCTTTTGACGCGTTTTAAAACATTACAGAACGGAACTTTCAGATATCTTGCGGTACTTCTGCCGATAAGTTCAGATTGATTATATCCGCGTTGCAGGAGTCTTTGCCAATGTACGGGAACGGCAGTCACAAAATCCGGCACTACGCCCGATTGCATAAGAATATCTGCACCCAGTTTCCCAAGTGGACGCGCAAGTTCACTGCGTTTATTGTATTTTAAATCAAGAATAAGTTTCCTTCCCGAACCTGTATGTTCAAAAACAGAAAATACTCTGTCCCACAACGGCAGTTCACCGTTGGCAAGGCATTGCGAACAGAGGGCGGTCACGCCGTCAAGATTTCCGCCGCAGCCGGGACAACTCCGCTCTCTGTGAAAAAACTTCAATTCACTTTTACAATCATCACATAAAAGTCCCGTCCCGCCGCCGTTGCCCGTACCGCAGAGCGGACAGGGCAGAAAATTCAAATAACGCAGAAAACGAGCCAGCCAGCCGTCAGATACAGGCACTTCGGGAACGTTTACTTTTTCAGATTCTTTTTTCTGCCGGACGATTGACGGAAGATAATCATTCCATACTTTCAGAGAAAGAAATGCTCCTCTTTGCGTATATTCTATTTCAATCAGATCAAAAAATCCCGTCATAAACGGACTGCCCAGCAGGGCAAGAAAAACTTTTCCGGCAGAAAAATTTCGCCGTCTCTGTTTGAATGAAAGATTTCCGGCGGGCGTGAATCCCTCTTTGTGATGTAAAGTTTTGACTTCAACAAAATGGATTTCATGCTCTTTGCGGGCAACGATATCCAATTCTCCGGCTTCGGTTCGCCAGTTGCGGGCGAGAATGGTAAATCCGTTGCGTTCAAGGTAATCTGCGGCAAAGTTTTCGCCTTTTCTGCCCAGAACGATATGTTTTTTGCGTAAAAAGGCAAAACGTTTCATTGCTTCTCCGCAAAAACGAATCTTTCGCGTCCGGTGAGATCCCGGGATATTTCTGCAGAAAACCCCAGCGTTTCAAGCAGTGTTTTCAAACGGGGAGCCTGCGGCGGAGATAATTCAAACGCAGCCCTGCCGCCGGGATTCAAGTGTTTATGAAGCTCTTCCGCCGTTTTCTGAATCAGCAGAAATCCCTCATCCGGAGCCGTCAGGGCAAGGACGGGTTCATGGATACGCACCTCAGGCGCAAGTCCGGAATACTCCTCTTCTGTCACATAGGGCAGATTGGCGGCGATAAAATCAAACGTTTCCCCCTCAACGGCAGAAAAAAGATCACTTTCAAGAAAACGCATATTTTCCGCACCGTTGGCTTTTGCGTTTGCCTTTGCCGTTTCAAGTGCGGCAGGACTGATATCAACAGCGGTCACATCAAGATCGGGACGCTCCGTTGCACAGGCGATGGCAATCGCTCCGGAACCCGTGCCGATATCAAGCAAACGTCCGTTACGGGGCGTTTTTTCAAGAGCGAAATCAACCAGCAATTCCGTTTCAGGACGGGGAATCAATACGGCGGGATTTACAGACAGCATCAAGTCGCGGAAATAGGCTTTTCCCGTAATATACTGCAATGGTTCCCGCCGGCAGCGCCGCTGTGCCAGTTCGTGCAAAAGCGTTTCCGTTTCAGGAAGAAGTTCTCTTTCGGGATACAAAATCATATCCAGCTGAGAAATCCCGGCTGTTTCAGAAATCAAAAGAGCCGCATCAACAGCCGGGGTTTCAATTCCGGCAGCAGCAAACTGCTGTTCAAAAAGTTTTTTAAGCTCAGCGGGTGTCATGAAATAAAGTTCTCCGTCTGCAAAAAGTCCATCAGAAAATATACACTCTGTCCCCTCTTTTGGCAAGCGGAATTTTCTGTTTTTAAGATACTCTCACAAACTCAAACTGTTCTGCCGGTAATTGCAGCGGGACACAAAAAAGCAGATATCGCTTGAAGAATACGTTTGCTTTTTCAATAACAAGAGGATATATTTGACTTGAAATGGAACAAGTTCTGTTGTTTTTTGCATCGCATCAAAAAACACAAACTTATAAACAGGAGTGTTATGGCAATGGTATTTTACAATTTTCCGAATTATAGTAACCGGCCCGGAATCGCTCCGGCAGGAAAGATCACAATTACGAAACGCTCTCCGGAAGAAGCTCAGGAAGTTGTAAATAAGTTCATCCGGGAAAGCTGGCATAAAATAGCGAGGGAATCTCACGGCGAACTGCAATATCCCTATCTTGTCCCCGGAGCAACGTATAACAATCTCTGGGATTGGGATTCCTTTTTCACAGCCTGTACTCTTCCTGAAGAGGGGTTGGAATATGCTTGCGGAAGTTGTAAAAACCTGATTGATGCACCGCTTAAAGACGGCCGTCCCGCAAAAATGGCAACTGTTGAGGGAAACTACAATTATTTTCTGCATCCTTATCCATTGCGGGCGCAGTTTGCGGCCATTATGCTGAAACAGGGTGCCCTGGATTCACTCTGGCTGGCTCCCCGCTGGGAGATATTGGAGCGTTCCCTGCGCTGGTACGAGGAAAAATCCTGTGACCGTGAAGGCTTTTTTCTCTGGCAGACCTATCCGGGAATAGACAATGACCCCTCCGTCTACGGACGTCAGCCCGGAACCATTGCCGGAACCGATCTTGCCTGCTTCATGTACCGGGAATACCGGGCGATGTCCCTGTTGGCTCAATATCTGGGCGCAGAGGATCCCTATGCTCAAAAGGCTGAAAATCAGAAACTTTTGATTCAAACCCGTTACTTTGACGAAAAAGATCAATGCTTTTATGCGCTGGACAGGAATATCGATCAGCAGATTCCCGGAAAACAGCATGTCACCTGGAATACCTGTATGCGTTTTGACAGCAGCAGCAATCTTTACCCCCTGTGGGCAGGTGCCGCCACGCCGGAACAGGCAAAGATCCTGAGAGACAGGATCATGGATGAAGAACAGTTTCTCTCTCCGGCAGGAATCCGTTCTCACAGCAAGGCGGATAAACAAATCTACAATAACGAAATGATGGGCGGTCCCTCCAACTGGCAGGGACCAGTCTGGGGATTATCCACAGTTCTCAATGTTTACGGTCTGTTGTCTTACGGTTTCAAAGAAGATGCAAAAAATGTTGCCGCACGGCTGCTCAAGACCTTCGCCGCAGATATCGAACAAAACGGCTGTCTCCATGAATGCTACAACGGCGACACCGGTCAGCCCGTCATCAAACCGGGATTCCTCAGCTGGAATTTAATGGCATTTGATCTCCTGAAAAACATCAGAGAAAATATCGTTCCGACAGATTTCTGAACACCCGTTTCCGACAAAGGAGCGGGAGTATTTTGTTAAGGGATTTATTCTCTGCGGAGCGGATATTTTCACACTCTGCCCGCACAGGGGACGGCGATTCCCGGGAAACGGGAAAGTCCGCATTTTGCCTTTCTGCCGTGACAAATTGAATTTTATTGCGTTTTTAATGCAAAAATTTGCTGTATTGACTTGCAAAAACAGCGTTTTCATATTATTGTATTAAGGATTGTATATAAATATTCAATTTTAAGGAGTCAGGTCAGAAAATGGGCTTTATAGATCTGTCAAAAGTATTTTCAACTAACATCGGTATCGACTTGGGTACTGCCAATACTCTGGTCTATGTCAAAGATCAGGGCATCGTGCTGGCAGAACCCTCAGTGGTTGCCGTCAAGACGAAAGTTGAACCTCAAAAAATCATCGCCGTCGGCGGAGAGGCAAAAGACATGCTCGGTAAAACCCCGGGCAATATCCAGGCGATCCGTCCGATGAAAGACGGCGTTATTGCCAACTTTGAAATTACCGAAGCCATGCTGCGGTATTTCATCAAAAAGGCACTGCGTACCGTTCCCTGGCACCGCCAGCTGCTGTCCCCCAAAGTTCTCATTGCCGTTCCCACTGGAATTACCGAAGTGGAACACCGTGCTGTGGAAGACAGTGCCCACCGTTCAGGTGCCGGAGAAGTCGTTCTTGTTGATGAACCCATGGCTGCTGCCGTAGGTGTCGGTTTGCCCGTTTCCGAACCAATCGGCAACATGATCGTCGATATCGGCGGCGGTACAACCGAAGTTGCAGTAATCTCCCTCGCCGGAATCGTAAGTTCCATGAGTGAACGTACCGGCGGTGACGATTTTGACAAAACCATCATGAACCACATGCACCGTCTCCACGGTCTGCTCATCGGTGAACTGGCCGCTGAACGTATCAAAATCAAACTCGGCAGTGCTTATCCTGTCAAGGATGAAGAAACGATGGACGTCAACGGTCTTGACAGCACCAGCAAGATTCCCAGAACGGTCAGAATCTGCGCTTCTGAAATCCGCGGCGCACTTCAGGAACCGGTGTCAAAAATCGTTGAGGCGGTCAAGGCGACTCTTGACAAGTGTCCGCCGGACCTGGCTGCAGATTTGATTGACAGAGGTATCATGCTCGCAGGCGGCGGTGCCATGCTCGCAGGACTTGACAAACTTCTGTCCGAAAAAACCTCCCTGCCCGTCTTTATCGCAGAGAACCCCCTTGATGCCGTCGCCAAAGGAACCGGTGTCATGCTTCAGGGTGATAATATTTGGTTATAACAACAGGATACTATGAAAATTAAATTCTCCAAACTCCGTCCCGTTGAAATTACGGACCGTGAACTCTTTGACAGCAAACTTGCCATCATGGCAAGCCAGAGTTGTGAATGCAGTTTTCCCAATATCTTTATGTATCAGGAGCCTTACGGCATTGAATTTGTCGAAGTTGAAGGCCGTCTGGTCGTCTATGAAAGAATTGCCCGTGCCATCCATTACCCGATCGGCGAATGGACAGATCCGGCTCTGCTCAAAAAAATCAGTGATGCCTTTGTCAAAGAGGGACTCACCGACGGCGGCATTTACGATGTCCCTGAGGAGTTTCTTGACAAGCACCCCGATTGTGATCAATACTTTGAAATCGAGTACGATGAAGGCGCGATCGACTATCTTTTTTCAATTGAAAAAATCGCAACTTTCACCGGTCCGAAACTGCGCAAGAAACACAATCTGGTCAAACAGTTTCAGGCAAACTGGCCCTATGCAGAAGTCCGTGCCATCACAAAAGAGGAGCTGCCCGTTGTAGCAAAGCTGGCAACGGAATTGAACTCCCGCATGGTTCAGTGTCAGTTCCTTGATGAAGAAGCTCTGGCGCTTGACCGCGCCTGGAAAAACTGGGAAGAGCTTTCCCTCGGCGGTATCATTCTTTATGCCGAACCCGGTTATCCCGCAGGATTTTCCGTCTACGGTCAGCTGCCCTCCGACACGGTGGATATCCACTTTGAAAAGGCGGATCACTCCGTCAAGGGTGCTTCTCAAACTCTGACCTGGCAGCTTGCCATCGCTCTGCGCGGAAAAGCCAAATTCATGAACCGCGAACAGGATCTCAACGAAGAAAATCTCCGGCACGCCAAACGGTCTCTTGACCCGGAACGGTTCTTCAAGCGGTACTTCCTGCGCGGCATTCCCAACGCAAAATAAGTTTTAAATCAGGAACTCCGGAACGATTCGCGTCTCCGGAGTTTTTCTAATATTAAAAGCAAGGATTTCTGTTATGACTTTTCAAGATTACAGCAACGATGTTGTCAATAAACTTTCTCAGATTAAAATTGTTCCGGTTCTCGTTCTGAACGATCTGGATTCCGGACTTAAAATGTGTGAACTGCTGGCTGAATGCGGACTGCCCGCTGCTGAAATTACTTTCAGAACAACTGCCGCAGAATCCATCATCCGTGAAGCGGCAAAGCGTTTCCCTGAACTCTATCTGGGCGCGGGAACCATCCTCAATACCGCCGATCTCAAACGTGCCTTTGACGCCGGTGCAAAATTTGCCGTTGCCCCCGGATTCAATCCGACGGTGGTCAAAAGTGCCGTTGAAAACAACTTTGCTTTCGCCCCCGGCGTCTGCACGCCCTCTGAAATCGAACAGGCGATGGAACTGGGCTGCAGATTCCTCAAATTCTTCCCTGCTGAAGCCGCTGGCGGCGTAACTATGCTCAAATCCCTGATTGCCCCCTACAAACACATGGGCGTGCGTTTCATGCCCACCGGCGGTGTTTCAACCTCCAACGTTGAAAACTATCTTGCCATAAAAGAAGTCGTCGCCGTCGGCGGAACCTGGCTCGGAAAAGCCGATGCCATCGCTGCCGGAGACTGGGACGGTATCCGCAAAACCATTCTTGACGCCGTTGCCATCAAGAGCAAATTCTAAGTTCAGGGAGAAATCATCATGCTGAAATATCTTGACGCAAAAGATTGTACCTTTGATATTTTAAGTCTCGGGGAAATCATGCTCCGTCTGGACCCTGCCGACGGCAGAATCCATACGACAAGAACTTTCAACGTCTGGGAAGGCGGCGGAGAATACAACGTTGCACGCGGTATGCGCCGCTGTTTCGGACTCCGTGCCGCCGTGGTCACCGCCTTTGCCGACAACCCTGTCGGACGTCTGGTTGAAGACTTCATCCTTCAGGGCGGCGTTGATACCCGTTTCATCAAATGGGTTCCCTATGACGGCATCGGCAGAGACTGCCGCAACGGTCTCAACTTTGTTGAACGCGGATTCGGATGCCGGGGCGCAAAAAGCTGCAGCGACCGCGGCAACACCGCCATTTCACAGCTCAAACCCGGCGACATTGACTGGGATGAAATTTTCGGCAAATACAAAGTCCGTCACTTCCATACCGGCGGTATTTTTGCGGCACTTTCCGACACGACCAGCGCCGTTGCCATTGAAGCACTGAAAAAGGCAAAAGAGTACGGAACCATCACCAGTTACGACCTCAACTACCGCGCGAGCCTCTGGAAAAGTATCGGCGGTGTTGAACGTGCAAGAGAAGTCAACCGCGAAATCGCAAAGTATGTTGACGTCATGATCGGCAACGAAGAGGACTTCACCGCAAGTCTCGGCTTTGAAGTTGCCGGTGTCGATGCCAATTTGAGCAAACTGGATACCGCAAACTTCAAGGCGATGATCCGTGAAGCGGTTAAAACTTATCCCAACTTCCAGGTGGTTGCAACGACTTTGCGTGCCGTCAAATCCGCCTCTGTCAATGATTGGGGTGCCATTGCCTACTGTGACGGAGAATTTGCCGAAGCCATCCACCGTCCGAATCTTGAAATCTTTGACCGTGTCGGCGGCGGAGACAGTTTCGCCTCCGGACTTATTTACGGACTGCTGTCCGGTGAAAGCATTGACTTTGCCGTCAACTGCGGTGCCGCCCACGGCGCACTTGCCATGACGACCCCGGGAGATACCTCCATGGCTGTCAAAGAAGAAGTTTTCAAAATGATGAAAGGCGGCGGCGCACGCGTTGACCGCTGATTCAATGCCTTACAGGATACCCGATGACACCGCAGGAAGCTCTGAAACTTTATTTCGGATACGACCGTTTTCTGGATTACCAGGAAGAAATCGTTGAGTTGATTCTTTCCGGCAAAGACATCGGTGTCATCATGCCGACCGGCGCGGGCAAGTCGTTGTGTTATCAACTGCCCGCGCTGATGAAAAACCGTTATTCCATCATCGCTTCTCCGCTGATTGCGTTGATGAAAGATCAGGTGGATGCCTTAACTTCACGGGGTATATCCGCCGCATTCATCAACAGTACCGTGAGTTTCTCTTCCCAGCTGGATACCATCCACGCCGCAAGAGACGGGGAAATAAAGCTGCTTTATGTGGCTCCTGAGCGTTTCCACACGGATTTCTTCCGCAGTTTTCTTGCGGATTATCCGCCGGAAATGCTCGTGGTGGATGAAGCGCACTGTATCAGCCAGTGGGGACACGATTTCCGTCCCGCCTACCGCCGTATGGGTTCCGTGGCTGATGAGTTTCAAATTCCTCAGGTCTGCGCCTTTACGGCAACGGCGACAACTGCGGTGCGGGACGATATCAAAAAACAGCTGCACCGTCCGCAGATGCAGATGCTGACCAAAGGTTTCCGCAGAAACAATCTCTCCTTTCAGGTTGAAGAGTGCCACTCGGACGCCGAAAAAATCGCCGCCCTGCGCCGTCATATTGAAAAGCGCGAAACAACGATCATCTACGCTGCAACCCGTCAGGCGGTTGAAGATATTTCAAGCAAACTGGATATCATCTCCTATCATGCCGGCATGACCGATGCCGAACGCAATCAGGCTCAGGAGCGTTTCATGACAGAACCTGCTCCGGTGCTGGCGGCGACCAATGCTTTCGGCATGGGTATCAACCGTCCGGATGTCCGCAAAGTCATTCATTACCACCTGCCCGGTTCACTTGAAGCGTATTATCAGGAAGCAGGGCGCGCCGGACGTGACAACAATGCCGCGCAATGCGTTCTGCTTTTCAGCTATGCAGACAGATACATTCAGAAATTTCTGATTGAATTGAGCAATCCGCCAGCGGAACTTATCCGTTCCCTCTACACCCGTTTGCGCATCATGGCAAAGGAACGCCAATCTTGCGAATTGGAAATCACGGTAAGTTCCCTTGAAACATATCTTTCCGCCAAATCAGGACAGATTTCCGCCGCATTGAGTATTCTGGAAAAAGCTGGACTTATCCGCCGTTCCGCCCACCGCAGTTCCCTTAAAATGAAATTCCTCAAAGATCCCGACGAACTGCGCCTTATTCATCAGTTGGAAAATACTCAGCGTTCCCGCTTTATCAGCCGCTGTGTTCTGCGTTACGGTAAAAACTTGAAACTCAATGAGACCTATTCATTCAGCGAACTTGCCGCCGTAAGCGGACTTTCTGTTGAACAAATAAGACGCGTTCTCAACGCCCTCAAAGGGAACGAACTGGAATGGGCTCCGGAGTTTTCCGGCAGAGCCATTGAACTGCTTGCCCCCGAACAGACAAACGTTGAACTTGACGATGATGCCCTCTCTGAAAAACTGGAATATGAGATGTCCCGTCTGGATGAAGTTATTAATTACGCCAAGACAAGTGCATGCCGTCAGAAAACGCTTGTTTCCTACTTCGGAGAAGACGTGACTCATTGGAACTGCGGCACTTGCGATGTCTGTCAGAAAGAGGAAAAACAAAAAAGTTCCCTGCATCCGGCAACAGAAGAGGAAATGGAGTTATTCCTGCCCATCCTGCGCGGCGCAGATTGTTTTGACGGCAGAATCGGCGTTTCAAAACTTGCAAAAATCCTCGCAGGTTCCGCTGACGAAAGTGTTGAGCGTTTTTCCTCTTCTCCCATATTCGGGCAACTTTCAAACCGGAAAACCAAAGAGATTCAGGATTATCTGCAAAACCTTGAACGCAATGGATATATCAACAGAATAGACCGCAACGGTTATCCCTGCATTTCCATCTCCGGCGCAGGAAAAGCCGTCCTGCGCGGAAGTGCGGCATTACTGACGGATATTCTCCCCTCTCAAGCAAAAAAAACAACCTCTTCCACCCGGAAAAAGACTGCGCCCAAAACTCCGCCCCGCCCTGCGGCTCCGACTGATTTGAAAGGACTTGTTTACGAACTCAGGAGACGTATCGCCGAAGAAAGACACGTCCCGCTTTACGTCATTTTCAGCAATGACACACTGGATGATCTGATTGCTCTGCGCCCCAAAACCGCCGAAGAAGCCATGGCAAAAATCAAGGGCATAGGTCCGGCAAAAGCCGCAACCTTCCTGCCCCCCTTTCTCTATCTTTTCGAAAACCTCCCCGAAAAATAGTTCTCTTTTACGATAAGAGCTGATGGGCAATCGGGGGGAGGAG
>JAZQYS010000634.1:0-3006 GCA_045633645.1 Victivallaceae bacterium
CGGAGAATCCGCAGTGCCCTTGATTTTGTTGTTACGGGCAAAGTCAATCTGTCCGGGAACGGCATTGGGACTGGAAACGACGCCCATATCCAGCATTTCCCAGGTCTGCGGAATGTGGTTGCCCGAGAGCATGAACTGCAAATCATATTCATCGCGCAGGATTTCATAGAAAAGTTTTGCCGAGTAGTTATTGACCGGAGCGCCCCAGACGCCGAGGTTGAATTCCGACGGATCCTGTTTCGCAAAATTATTCAGAACAACACGCTGAGTCTTTTTATCAAGAACTTTGCCTTGGGGAGAAAGCAGAGAAACACTCAAATCTCCCGCCATGACGGGGAAGTTTTCAGCCTTGACGTAAATGGTTGTTTTATGCTGGGCATACTGACGTTTTTCAATCCATTTGTTGCCCTTGTAGTCAACGATGGAAACTTCAAGCATTTCACCTTTTTGCGGTTTTCTGTTCAGGGTGACGAGGCAGCGGATCATCGGCGCATGAGTTTTGAGAGTGACATCTTTCAAAAGACCGGAACTTTTCTTTTCTGCAAGGATAATATCCCAGTCTTGAGAAACGCCGTTTTGTTCAGATGTGATGATAACGGGATAAGTTCCGAATTCATCAATAGTCTTTTTAAAGGTATTTTTACCGGCTTTCAAGGCGATTTTTTCTGCGGATTTTTCGCGGCAGAGCATATCGGATACAAGCGCATTGAGCGTACCGCCTTTAACTGTTCCGGAAACTTCTGTGGAGATTTTTCCGTTTTCAACCTTGGCGTTCAAGCGGACCTGTGGGAGGCGCTTGGTTGCCCAGAGTACAGATTTTCCGATCAGACCTGAACGGATTTCAAAGCAAATTCTGTCTTTACCTTTGACATTATCAGCGGATTTGAGCAGAACGGCACGTCCTTTGCCGTAACGTCCGAATTCAGCATCCAGTTTTCCGGCAGCGGAGATGCGGACAAATTCAGTATCTGTCTTTTCAGGTGTATCAAAAATCTGAGCAAACACGCTGCGCATTTTGGCAACAGCGGCTTTACCTCTGCCGTCTTTGTAAGGATAGTAGGGCTGATCAAAGGCGCAGATGACAAGTCCGGCTCCTCTTTTGACCTCTTCCATGATTTTTTTGCGCATGGGGACTGAGAGGGCGGAGGCGCCGCAGTTGTCAATGATGATACAGTCAGCTTTTGAGGCGCGGCTGATTCCGGTTGATTCATCTTTGAGAATCGTTTCTCCGGAGGCGTTGCGGGTCCAGTAACGCGGCGGAAGTCCGGCATTGCCGTTGGTGAAAATGCCGTCGCATTTGACATCAAAACGCTGTTCAAGTTCAATTTGATCGCGCTGTCCCCAGAAAGTACCGATGTGGAAAAGGTTCAAGGTTCCACCGGCAAGGCGGGGCGCCTGATCAAAATGCGGCGTTGTGATTTTGCGTGAAAGAGAAGTCAGTTCTTTTGCCGCGGGAAAACGCTGCAGACGCCAGTCTTGAAATGCCGCATTACGGTCAATACGGCGGCGCAGAGAAAGTTTGTTGAAGTCGGTCATTGCGTCGCCGTGAACTTCAAGAACGGCATACGGTTCAGGATTTTCGGCATAGAAATAACCGTTGCGGTTGCGTCCGTTGAGCAATTCACGGGCAAAATAGACTTTTCCGCCGTCGGGTCTTTCCTGAATCAGAAAAATCGGCGGAGTTCCTTTTCTGGTGAGCGCACCCCAATTGAAGCAGTACTGCTTGCCCGGCTCAAGGTGCAGTTTAAAAGAGTAACGTTTGATGTTATTTGCGGGAACTTTGGCGTTCAAATGCAGCATACTGTCGGAATAGGTAATCTCATTTGCTTTGAAGGCATTTTTTCCTGAACCGTTTTTCCATGCGGAAACAAATTTTTCCAGCGGCGGCAACTGTTCTTTGCCGAGCTGGACTTTGCTCAAAGCTGATCTTTTGCCCGCTTTGGCCTTGGGATTAACGGCAAATACAAGCTGCTGAGTACCGCTTCCGCCGGTGACGCCGATGACAAGATAGTTTTTGCCGGGCTTCAAATCAACGGTGAAAATGTGGTCACTGCCTGTGGGGGGATGAGTGATATTTCCTTCGGCAAGGGTATCTCCCACCGGTTTGCCGTTTAAATAAATATCCATCCACCAGTCGGCACCGGCGCCGAAACGGAACTTTTCGCCCTTGGCGGATTCAATCGGAATACAGACATAAAACGATCTGCGGGGAACGGGTTTCTTGTAGATTTTCTGCAAATCTGCCTTGCCGTTTTCATGCTTGAATGTGATGGCTTTGCGGGGAGAACTTGCAATGCGCAAATTATCGGGAATTCCCGCAGAAAGAGCTTTGGGAAGAGTGTAATCCAGTTTCCAATACGGACCGAAAACCGTCCAGGTATCGGCAACTTTTGCCGCATTTACGGCACAACAAACGAAGCCCAGCAAAAGGGCGGAAAAAAGATGTTTCATATTTGAAAAGTCCTTAGAAGAAGTGATTTACTTCCATTGTTTGAAGAAATCGTTTTTGTTCTGTGTTCCGGAAAATAAATTTGTAACTTTGATTGCCTGAACGTGTCCGTCACAGAAAACATAGTTTGATGCGCCGGAGTGAACCGCATGATTGAGACCGACATTGTGACGACGGTAGTCATCCCGGGAGTCTCCCGCCAGCATGACTTGAGAAATGCGGGGCTGTTTGTCATACTTGAAAAAGACTTGACAGTCCTCATTTGCAATACCTCTGGTCGTGTAAGTTGCCAAAAACTGATTGAGACCGTACGAAGTTGTATATTGATAGGCTGCGGTACGGATATATTCAGTATGTCCCGGGCAATGCATGAACTTCCATTTTCTGTAATCAAAGGTACCATTGCCCCATTTTTCATCGCTCATGTTTGCTTTGGAAATTCTGTCGTAAACCCACTCCTGGGCTCCGCCCTGCTGGACGTAAGGAGCAATCGCCTGCATCCAATACTGCCAGTTTGCATTACCGCCGGGGTTCAGATAATAGGGGAACATGATACC
>JAZQYS010000635.1:0-5587 GCA_045633645.1 Victivallaceae bacterium
CTGATTTGTTCAGGAGTTGTTCTGTCAAGCTTTTTCTGATAGAAGTCTCCAAAGTCCGGATTGTCGCAGTCAAGAACGCCGGCACCGATGATTGAACTGATATGTTCCAGATCTTCAAGTTGACGGAGATACTCTGCACTCTGCTGCGTTTTTTCGCGCCGGATCTCCGCTGTGGAAATATCTCCGTTTGCGACTTTTTCAAGTTCTTTTCTTATGCCTTTTTCAAGTTTACCGAGTTTGTCAGGCGCGGCAACTGCGGTTATACCGGCAACGCCGCTGCCGGGAAGCGTGTAGCAGAAACTTCTTACGCCGAGCGCCAGAGGATTTTCCAATTCAAACTTGCGGTTCATTCTTGAGGCGGCACCCATACCCAGCAATCCGAAAAGAATATCCGTGGCGGGCATGGCACTCAAAGCCTGTTGCGGCAGTTTCAATCCGAGAGTGAGCCTTGCAACCGTATCAGGAAAGACAAACTCCGTTACGCGCGGAGCAATCTGCTGCGGTTCTTCAGGAAAAGGCGGCATTTCTTCAAGATTGTTTGCCTGCCATGAACCCAGATGAGATTCCAGAAGTTCAAAGACTGTGTCCGGATCGGCTGCACCGGTGATGACCCAGAAACATCTGCCGGGCGTATACCGCAAGGCATGGTAGTTCATCGCCATATCGCGGGTGACCTGAGAAATCATTTCCTTGCGTCCGATGATCGGAATCCTCATGGGGTGCCGCAGAAAAAGTGTTTTAAAAAAAGTTTCCTGCAGTTGTCTTGACGGATCATCCTGCGTGCGGTCATATTCTCTTAAAATAACTTCCCGTTCCGCATTGAAACGTTCCTGCGGCAACTCCGGATAACGGACCATGGCAGACAGAATTTCAAGAATCAGCGGCAGCTTTTCCGCACCGCCTTTGGCATGGTAAACAGTTCTGTCAAAACTGGTGTAGGCGTTGACGCTGCAGCCTGCTTTGCCGAGCGTATCGGCAACGGCAGTACCCGGATAGCCTTTGCAGCCCTGAAAGAGCATGTGTTCCAGAAAATGCGACAGACCGCAGCCGAGAAAACTGCCTTCGTGAATACTGCCGGTACGGATATAACACTCTGCCATGACAGTTCCGCCGGGACGGGGCAGTACATAAATTTCCATGCCGTTGTCAAGACGGCGAAATTGTGTCCGTGAATAAAAATTCATAATCAATCAATCTTGGGTAAAGAAATATTTTCAGACGGAGATTCCGCTGTTAACTCAGGAAGAGGAGACAAATCAATATCAAAATCACTGCGGCTATCGCCGGGAGAGGCTGAGAGAATTGAAACACTTATCAGATTATAAACCAGATTTCCGACATCGGATGCGGTACTTATACCCCAGCTTTCCAGGACATCCGGAGCCAGAACGCCGAATTGATTTTCGGCAAATTCCCTCAAGCCCAGAATCAATTCTTTTGCGTTGACATGACGGTGTTCCGGCAGGCGGCTGACTGTAAAGGTCACAGCGTTGGAAACAAAACTGTAAGCATCTGCGGCGTAACGGGAATCTGTTTTCAGCAGTTCCCTGATTTTTTTATCAAAATCGTTACTCATAGTTATTTTCTGTTGGCGGGGTTCTTTTTACCTTTGATAATTGATGAAGGATCCGTACTCAAATAATCTGTAAGGATTTTTATGCTTTCAAGAGTCTGGTTCAACTTTAAGAGTGTATCATCAAGACCTTCTCTTCCTTCTGATAATTCGGTAAGTCCTTTTCTGAATGCAGAAGTTGTTTCAGGCAGTTTCATTTCCTGAGTTGTGCGGGTCAACTGTTCTCCCAGATTGTTCAGGACATCCAGATCTTTTTCAAGAGTGTTGAGCAGACGGTTCAGTCTGTTTTCGTCCAGAACGCGCAAAATCGTACCGGAACCGGTCTCAAGGTGTTCTGCCGCTTCATTGATACGGTTGATGGCAGAACTGATTGCCGGATCTGACAGCAGATCTGACAGTTTGCTCAGAGAGCGTTCCAGTTCTCCCGCAATATCTTCAAAACGGATTTTTCCCAATCTGTCAAGGGCTCCGGAGAGGGTAGCTGTCAAGTCTTTAATGGTGGAGGGGACCGAAGGAATATATTCCGCTTCTTTGACAAGTGCATAATGTTCGACAAAATTGATCGGCGCATCCGGATGTGCAAAATAATCCAGCTCAATAAACTTCATTCCGGTGATTCCGGCAAATTCCAGACGGCAGCGCAAACCGTTTTTTATCTCTTTCTGCAACATATTGTCAATGGTTTCATTTCTGCCGTTTTTGACGCGTTTTTTGTGGAAGTGTGCCGGGTCAATTTCCATGGTGACCAGAACTTTTTTGGAATCCATGTCAATAGAGAGTTTTGAAACAGATCCCACCGGAACTCCCCGGTATTTGACTGATGAGCCGACAGACAGCCCCTGGACGGATTCAGAAAAATAGGTGAACAGCTGTATCTTATCTGCAAAAAGGTCTGATAATCCCAGGCAGAATAAACCGGCAAGGAGCAGGAGCAATCCTGTTGCTGTAAATATGCCTATCCGCAAATTTTGCTGACGTTCATTCATCGTAAATTTTCCTTTTAACGTTTGAGACCGTCACGGTCAAGAAATTTATGAATCCATTCCGGCGCGGAAGTTTTCAACAATTCCTGCGGAGTACCTTCTGCCGCAATTGTTTTTGTAACTTTATCCAGCATGATGACCCTGTCGGCAATAGAAAAAACACTGTCCAGTTCATGCGTGACAACGATGATCGTTGTTCCGAACTGTTCACGCAGAGAGAGAATCAGACGGTCAAGTCCCGCAGAAGTCAATGGATCCAGTCCGGCAGACGGCTCATCAAAAAACAGCAGATCCGGATTCAATGCCAGAGCTCTGGCAAGTCCGGCACGTTTGCACATACCGCCTGAGAGTTCTGAAGGCATGTATTTTCCGAAACCTTCAAGGTCAACGAGCTTCAGTTTCTCATTGACGATTTGTTCAATTTCTTTTGCGGATTTATCGGTATACTCCTGCAGGGGCAGGGCGACGTTTTCAAAGACCGTCATTGAGCCGAATAGAGCACCGCCCTGATAGGTCACGCCGAAACTGCGCATAATTTCCCGGCGTTCTTCAGGCGTGGCATTGACAATACTGCGTCCTGAAAGCAGGATGTCTCCGGATTTGGGCGGATATAAACCGATGATGTGCTTGAGCAGCGTACTTTTTCCGCAGCCGGAGCCGCCCATAATGCAGAAAATTTCACCTTTCCGCACCTGAAAATCAAGGTTCTGTAAAATAATTCTGTCACCGTAACCGATACACAGATTTTTAACTTCAAGTTTTATATTGCCGATATCCATTATTCTGCCTCAATAACCGATAAAAGAGTAAAGCAGTGTTATAACTGCATCTGCAACGACCACAAGAAAGATTGAGGCGACTACCGCACTGGTTGCGCCTCTGCCGACACCCTGGGCGTCCGGCGGGGATTTGAAACCGCAGAAACATCCGGCGAGCGTAATCAAAACGGCAAAACAGAGAGTCTTGCCGATTCCAAGCAGAAAAGTGATGAAATCCAGTACGGTGATTGTTCTTGACCAGTAAGCGGCAAGAGGGATTTCCATAGAAACGCCGACAAGCATACCGCCGGCAATTCCTGCGACATCACCGATGACTGTGAGCAGCGGCATGGCAATAAGCATGGCAAGAAGTTTCGGGAAAACCAGATAGGCAAGAGGAGGAATCCCCATTGTTTCCAGCGCATTGATTTCGTCATTGACCTTCATCGTTCCGATTTCAGCTGCGAAAGCACTGGCGGCGCGTCCGGTTGCAATCATGGCTGCCATGAGAGGACCGAATTCTTTGAGGACAGCAAATCCGACCAGATCAACAACGAAAATATCCGTGCCGACTTTACGCATCTGCAGCATGGCCTGAATACCGAGAACCGCACCCATCAAAAAACAGATGAGTGCGACGACCGGAACGGACTTTGCTCCGCAAAGATCCAAATAATACAAGAGTTCCCGTTTCCTGAGACCCCTTTTTCTGAAGAGAACCGGAAAATTTGCGACAACTCCTCCCAGAAAAATAAGAGGATCAACAATAGCTGCGCCGATTGTTTCAAGAAACTTTACGGTGCCTTTGTTTGTGCTGTCTGCCATTTTTGCAGCCTCAACTTTGTAATCAGAAGGGGCGCGGCATTTTCTGTTTCTGGGCTTTGACTTTTACTTCTTCAAGTCCGAGAGAATACCAGATATCGCCGAAACCTGAGTTGCTGAATTGTTTGACTTTACCGTTTGCAAGACGTTCAAAGTTCTCAACCACGACCGGATGATCGGTTTTGTTCTTTGCCGTCAGCAGGACGTCTACTGCGCCCTGAACATTATTTTGTTTCAGAAGAATCCAGGCGTAGACAGAGGCGACAAAAGCACAGGCATCTCCTTTGAGGCGGGTGCATTTTTTCTTGTAAAACTTTGCCAGCTGAGTATCATCCGTTTTATAAAGACGAACCATCTTGATTGCCAGACTCTGCTGGTCAAACAGCATGCACTGAGGCAGAAGTTCATCAACCATCTTGTAATCTTTGAGCTGAAAATACAACTGCATTTTCATTGTGTTGATCTGCCGTTTGAGCATGAGGTTCCAGATATAATATTTGCGGAAATTATCCGTGGCAGCAAGGGCATCGCGGGTTGCTTTGACCTGAATTTTTTCCAGAATCTGCATGGCGGCACGTTCACTGCCGGGGCTGCGGCGCTGAAAAATGGTCAACTGACGGTTGATATCATTCTGTGCCTGCATGAGAATATTCTGAATAACCATCTGGTCTCGGTTGACGAATCTGCGGATAAGCAGTCCGACGATCAACTGAACGACCATGAACATAACCATCGCGGAGATGAGTCCCCAGACAGTTCCGTGGTCACGATAAACAATTGCACCGATGGCAAAGCCACTGACAGCTGAAATAAGAAAACTTAACATAACAGGGGATTACTTTCTGCGTTTACGCTGTTTCTGGCGTTCTTTTCTTGCAAGTTTCGCCAGGCGTTTCTTTTTATCATGTTCTTTTTTAGTCTGCGGTGCAGGACCTCCGCCCAGAAGACCGCTCATGCCGATTGCAGAGTCAGGCATCTGATCTCCGGCAAGAAGTCTGCCGAGCATACCGTTTTTGCGCATCATTTTACGCATGCCGTCAAACTGTTTGACCAGACCGCTGACCATTTCAGGCGGCACACCGGCACCGGCTGCGATACGTTTACGGCGCGAGAAATCCAGAATATCGGGATTTGCACGTTCCTCTTTGGTCATAGAGAGGATGATCGCTTCAAGACGGTTGAACTGTTTTTTGTCAACCGCAGAGAGGGCATCCGCCATTTGACGACCGCCGGGGAGAAATTTCAAAATCGTTTCCATGCCGCCGAGTTTGGTAATCTGGCGCAGCTGGGAAAGGAAATCGTTGTAGTCAAATTTATTTTTGCGGAGTTTCGCCTGAAGTGCCTTGGCTTCTTCTTCATCAATTTCTGCGGCGGCTTTTTCAACCAGAGAGACGATATCTCCCATGCCGAGAATTCTGCTTGCCATACGGTCGGGATAGAAGACTTCGAGG
>JAZQYS010000636.1:0-5570 GCA_045633645.1 Victivallaceae bacterium
GGCGGTTCTGCCGGCTGCTCCCGTCTGGATTACCGATGTCGGAAACAAGTATATCATCATGCGCAATTTTGCCCGCACGGGGCAGTTTGAAATAAAGCATGATGTTCCCGGGACTTTTCCGGCAGGGGGATTCCATTTTCAGAAAACTGAAAAGGGATACCGCAGTTTTTATCCGGAACAGTTCCCCGTTCTTTCCTCTTATTTATACCGTTTGGCCGGAGCGCGGGGCATTACCCTTCTGCCGATATTGTGCGGGGGTCTTCTTGCCGGAGCTGCCGCGTATAAATTCCGTTCTTTTGCGGCGGGAATGCTGACGTTGTTTGCAACGCCTTGCGTCTTTTACAGTTTAATGCTCTGGGAGATGATTCCCGCAGTCCTTGCCGGATTCTGCGGTGTTATGCTCCTGCGTGAAAGAAAGTTTCTCCCGGGCGGCATTGTGTTGGGACTGGGACTCTTTTTCAGAGAGGAACTGTATTTTCTCGGTGCCGCCGCAGGTGCGGTTCTGCTTTTTCAGAAAGAGTGGAAAGCTCTTTTGCGTCTTTCATGCGGATTCCTCTGCGGTATGCTCCCCGTCTGGCTGCTGCAGTATCTTCTTACCGGACATGTTCTGGGACTGCACGGCGCAACCTATTATCTCAATAACCGTCAGGGATTTGATTTAAAGGAAGAGATCCTCGGCGTCTTCTGGAACTTTTATCAGCATGTATTGCGTTTTGATTCAGCGTCACCGATCATTCTGCCTGTGGTTTTTCTGCTGCTCATTGCGTGGGTGACATCTGAAAAAAAGGTGTGGCATTTAAAAATTTACTTTTGTGTATGTGCCGGAGCGTTGACTCTTTACGGCGTATACAACTTTCTTGCAGGGGAAAAATTCTGTTACCGTGCGTGCATGAATGCGGGGTTCATCAGCACTCTGCCGTTGTGCTGGCTCTTTTGGAGCAATTTGAAACTGCTGCTTTTTTCGGGACGCCGGCGCGACAGGTTTCTGACCGGAATCGTCCTTGCCTATACTCTGATCGTTCCGCCGCTGCTGACACGCCATGATGTGGGGCTTTTCTGGGGCGCACGGCACTTTTTATTTGTTATGCCCTTTGCCGTTTATTTAAGTATCAGGATTGCCAAACTTCTGCCCTGTGGAAAAATGCTTCTGTACGCTCTTGCGGGCGTTTCAATCATCTGGCAGCTCTGCGGACTTTATGCCCTGCTGCGGGTGTCTGAGGAGTCGGACAGTTTGACCCGTACCGTTCTAGGTAACAGCAAAAGAATCGTGGCAAGTGATGTCTTCTTTTTGCCGGAACAGGCGCCTGAACTCTTTTTTGAACGTGATTTCTGTGAAGTCACCAATTCCCGTCAGCTGGAATCTTTGCTTGCCGAACTTGCCCGGCGCAAAGAAAATGAAGTGCTTTTCATCACTTCTCCCCGCTGGTCAAGGCTTGATAAGGAAACAAGAGTCCTGCTCGGAAAACAAACTGCGCGTGTGGGAAACTCTTTTGCCTTTAAATCCGCTGCCTCAGGGTTCATGGATCTGGTCTTTGTTCAGGTCTTTTTTAAGGATCAGGGGAAGAAAAGTTGTGAAAAATTAACAAAATTTTGATAAAAAAATGATTTTTTTTGAAAAACAGTTTGCAATTGTACGGATTGGGGATACTTTAAAAACTTGTCATTCTTTGACTGGATCAAAGATCGCCCATTAGAGTTTTAAAAAAAGTCTGCCGGAAGAAACGGCAGCGGACAACAACAAAGAAAGGTTGAACCATGCGGATCGACATTTCTGATTATTACACTCCGTCGGAGTGGCAGTTGTTTCGGGAAGAGGCACAAAAACACGAAACGCCCTTTCTTCTGGTCAATTTGGATATTATCCGGAAAAATTACGAGGATCTGACCAAATTTTTCCCGTTCGCCAAAGTTTATTATGCCGTCAAATCCAATCCCTCTGATGAAGTATTGGCTGTGTTGCGGGATCTGGGCTCCAACTTTGACATTGCCTCCCGCTACGAGATGGATAAAATGCTTGCGCTGGGCGTAACTCCCGACCGTTTGAGCTACGGCAATACAATCAAAAAGTCTGCGGATATCCGCTATTGCTACGAAAAAGGTATCCGTTTGTTTGCCACGGACAGCGAAACTGATTTGCGCAACATCGCCCGTGAAGCACCGGGATCAAAGGTTTTCTGCCGTATTCTGACAGAAGGCAGCGAAACTGCCGATTGGCCGCTGTCACGCAAGTTCGGCTGTCACCCCGATATGGCAATTGATTTGATTATGCTTTCAAAAGAGTTGGGACTTGAACCCTACGGTATCAGTTTCCACGTCGGTTCCCAGCAGCGTGAAATCGGTGCCTGGGACAGTGCCATTGCCAAGGTCCGTTACATTTATGACTACCTTGAAGGCGAGGGTATCAAACTCAAGCTGATCAACATGGGCGGCGGATTCCCTGCCAACTATATCAGCAAAACCAATGATATGACCGTTTACGCCGAGGAAATCACCCGTTATCTTGAAGAGGACTTCGGTGAAGATCTGCCGGAAATCATTCTTGAACCCGGACGCTCTCTTGTCGGCGGTTCCGGTGTGCTGGTAAGTGAAGTTGTGCTGATCAGCAAAAAATCCTCCACCGGCGTTGACCGCTGGCTGTATCTGGATGTCGGCAAGTTCAACGGATTGGCTGAAACCTGGGATGAAAGTATCAAGTATCCGCTGTACTGCGAAGCGCGCGGCGAGCTGTGTGAGGACTTCATCATTGCCGGTCCCACCTGCGACAGTCAGGATGTGATGTATGAATACTTCCGCAATCCTCTTCCGGCATACATCAAACCGGGAGACAGAATTTACTGGTTCAGCTGCGGTGCGTACACGACAAGTTACGCTTCTGTTGAATTCAACGGATTCCCGCCGCTTAAAGCCTATTTTGTCTCTCAGGACAAAAAATAAAAACAGCAACGTATTTTATCCCCCTTTTCTGCAATAAGAATCGGGGGATTTTTTTGTGGAAAAATTTCCCCGGGGAAACACAAATCCCCGGGAAAAAGACAGAATGTAATCAGTTGGCACTTGAAGCAAGGGCGTAATCTTTACCCTTTGTTTCAGGCTTGGAGTGTTTTTTCAACTCAGGCTTATCGGGCAGGGTGTCATTGATACATTGTCCGACAACGACCAGCTGAGTTTGTTTGATTGACTTTGAAGTCGAACCGAAAAGATACTTGCCGATCCAGGGGATATCCGAAAGAAACGGTATGCCTGTGGTAGAGTCAACCATCGTGTGTTTGACCAGTCCGCCGATGACAAAAGTATCTTTTCCGTGCGGGAGACTCACGACTTGACTGATTGTGTTTCCTGAGGAAATGCGCGGACTTCCGTTGGATTGAAAACCCAGCAGACTTGTGTTTGAAAGTGTGATATCAAACTGCGTTTCTTCCGTTCCTACGGTGACACTGTTGACCTTCATGGAAAATCCGAAATTGGCACTTGAAACAGTCGTTTTCTGCTGCTGACCTTTGGCAACGGGAATATCCTGACGGAGCGCGCGTCCGACGATATCCGACAGGAGCTGATACGCACCAACGCCGAAATCCGTTGAGCCCTGCGCTGGATTTGAGGCGGAACTGACGGCATCTTGTGTATTGATGTAAATCAGCTGGGTGTAGCGCGAGAATGAGCCGGAATAGGCATTGCGGATACAGATTTCTCCGGAGTGGACGATGTTTGCTTTTCCTTTGCTGGCAAGCAGATCAATGTAGCGGGTGTTCCAACGGGGATTGAAATTGAAAAATCCCGTCCGTTCCGAACCGTAATTTTTCAACGGCAGAACTGCTCCGGGAGAGTAGGTTGCCGCCCAGTTGTTGCGGTAACGTCCGCCGATGGAGAAAAAGTCCGTACCCGCATTGTTTTTCCAGTTCTGAAAGTCAATGCCGATTTTGTCATCGTTTTCAGTGGTAAGTTCATAAACTTTTATTTTCAGTCTGACCTGGGGAATAGGAACATCAAACTTTGCCAGCATTGCGGCGATATTGGCGCATGAGTAATTGGTGACGTCAAATGCCAGCCAGTTCAATCCGCTGTCATAAGCGACGATATCCTGTCCCTGCCACAACTCCGAAACGTCACTGATATTCATGCCGGAGTTTTCAATCAAAGGCATGAGATTGCGTGCCGGAACAAACTTTGGCATGTAAAGAAACATCTGATATCCGTAATTCAAATCACCCAATGCGGGATTATCCAGAATTTTTACCAGCGTATCAATACCGATACCGTTGGTGCTGTCTTTGAAACGGTATTCTTCGGCACTGACCAACAGCAGTCCCGTGCCGTCTGCGTATTTGAGACACTCCACCGCCGTATTGCTGCCCAATTGGACACGCGGAGAATATCCCGGCTGTGCCGCAGGCGTGTTGGGAACAGGTGTGCTTACCGTTGCAGCAAAGGGCGTTGCGGTATTGCCGGGATACTGCTGCTGCAAACTGGTGTTGCCCACCCGTTTTGACTGCACAATCTGCCGCAGATAATCTCTGAACTGATAGGGATCACTGTTTTTGAGGATATAAGTTTTGGTGACCACCCGGGGATCGTTGTTGTCACGGATGAAGTGGATGGTGTTGGTGTCATCTTTGACGTTGACCATCAACTGCGCCTCAATGCGTGTGCCGTCATATCCGGCGGTGTTGTTGAAGTTCGAGTCCCGGGGGACGCCCTGAACTTCAACGGCGGAAAGTCCGGCTGCGAAAAGAAAAAGTCCTGAGAAAAGCAAATATTTCATTTTGAAGAAGCTCCCTGCTTATTGGCGGCTGTGATTTGAAAGACTTCTCCGGCTTTCATACCGTCGGGTTTGGTTGTGTCAAGCAGCGTGGCACTGACCGTCAGATAAACCTTTGATTTTTCAACGCTGGTTGTGGTGGTTGAAAAAAGGTATTTGAGAATGGGAATGTCGCAAAGCAGCGGAATACCGATGGTCTGTTCCACCTCCTGTTCCCGGTCCCAGACGGCGAGGATACGCTCCTCTTTAAGCGGCATGAGGACGTTGCTGTTGATGACACTTGTTTCCACAAGTTCGTTGCCCGAAGAATCCCTTTCAAGGACGTTTGCCGTCTGGACGGAGTAACCGAAAAAGAGTGTGCCGTTCAACTTTGAGTAAAGTCCTTTGGTGTAATTGTCAACAGAAAACGCTTCCGTTGCGGGATAGCCGGGCTGGGATTCTCCGTAATGGATGTTGACGACCGGTTGATTGATCTGCATAAAAAGCTGATAATATCCCTCAGGCAGTCCGAGATTGCCCGCGGTTACGCTTGTGGCATCATTTGCGGATTTGCGGATGTTCTGCAATTCCGGATCAAAGTAGATTTTGTAACTCTTGGTATCCGAATTGGAAACCGTGATCGTGGCGGTGTTTTTAACTTCAGCTTTGCCTTTCTGCTGGAGCAGTCTGATAAAGGAGGCGTCAAACTGCGGAGCCGCGAGAAATCCGCCGGCGGGACCTGAAAGACTCTGGATTGCGGCTGTGCCGGATGAACTTATATCCATGACTCTGAATGCGGTTTCAAAGATATTAAGTCCCGGACCGTTTTTCCATG
>JAZQYS010000637.1:0-10205 GCA_045633645.1 Victivallaceae bacterium
CCTCTTTCAATATCCGCAAACGTTATCACGTCCGTCTGGATAAGGAATTGTCCCCGTCTCAGATTCAAACCCTGTTGCAGGGTATCTCCGACAGGGACGAAATCCTCAAACCTGACGCCATCCGGAAAATCGGCGATAAACTTTATGAGTTCACCCTCAACGAAGGACGCAACCGCGAAATCCGGCGCATGGCCGCTTTCTGCGGTGCCGACGTCAAGCGTCTGTGCAGAGTATCTGTCGGCACTCTGCAGCTTGGAGATCTTCCCTGCGGCAAGTGGCGGGAATTGACACCTGAAGAAATCCGTCAAACTCTTTCTTGGGAAGAAAAGATTTAATTGTATATTTTCTTGACTTTTACCGGATAATGTGCTATTTTAAGTATATTAACCGGTTAATTAAGTAAAGAATTCACAATGAAAAAACGTCCGACATTACGGGATATTGCCGCAAGCTGCGGAGTTTCCCGGACTCTTGTATCTGTGGTTTTAAACGGCAGAGAGGGCAAAATCAGCTGCTCTGAAGCGTGCCGTCAGAAAATCAGGGAAACGGCACGGCAGATGGGGTACATACCCAACTGTCTGGCGCGCTCCGTGTCTTCAGGACGCTCCCCGGTGGTTGCCGTCATGCTTCATCTGGACGTCAATGACTTGTTTTCAGGCAGTTACGATTACTTTAATGATTTATTTCCACGTCTGACGTTGGAATTGAATGAACGCGGTCTTGAAGTTTTGTTTGTCCCCTGCCGCAGCAGAGAGGAACAGCTTTCGCGTCTTGAAAAATTAACTTCCGGCGGATTGGCAGGCGCTGTTATTTCAAATGTTTTCCCCGATGATTATTCGGATTTTACCCGTCAACTGGTCAATTCCGGTGTGCCGTATACCATTCTCGGTTATCCTTACGGCGAAGATTGTTATTGTATTTACAGCAAGCGTTCATACAGTTGGCTGGATGAAGTTCTTTCTTCTCATCCGGAATGGAAAAACTGCTGGCTGCTGACCCGTATTCAAAGTAAACATATCCTCTGCCGCTATCCCTTTAAACACAATTATATCTGGCTGGCTGAAAAAACAGAACCGTCAGATGAAATTTTAAATGACCCTGAAACATTGATCGTCTGTGCCGGACTTGAACTTTATCAGACATACAGCAAAAAAATCTGTCATCCGCTTCTGTTGGAACGCTCCCGTATGAAAAATCTCATACCTGAGGGAACTTTGTGTCACCTCAGCTCTTTAAGCGGTATAAGAACTGAAATTGCCCGGACTGCCGCTCATCAGGTCGCCGACTGGCTCCTTGAAGATAAATTGCCTGAATCAAAACAAATTTGTATAAAAAATATAACGGAGAACTCAAAATGAAAACAAAACTTGTAAACGGATTCCACGCAGCCACCCGGTGTGAATATTTTGCCCGCGGGCAGGTAAAGCAGTACTGCTTTACCTTAATTGAACTTCTTGTTGTTATTGCCATTATTGCAATATTGGCGGGAATGCTTCTGCCGGCACTGCAGCAGGCAAGAGCGCGGGCGCGGCAATCCAACTGCACTTCAAATTTAAAACAGTGGGGTGTGGTTGTCGGACAGTATGCGGATAACTACGATGATTTTCTGATTCCGCAGAATGTCTGTACTGTCGGCAATGTAACCGAATCGCCGCAGATCTGGCTGGATGACCGTTCCGTCATCAAGCAGATGATCGCACCGGGAACGAAAGCCTCGCGCTGGAAAGAGGGCATGGGGGTCAACGGTTGTCCTGAAGTACCCGCAGGCGTGTTCGGAAAGAAAGACGGCGTAACCAAAACATTCCTTGCCCGCTTTTACAGTTACGGACACTCTTCAAGTGTATTGGGAACGATGGCAGCTCCTCACAAAATCACACATTTGAAATCCGCTTCAAAATATGTGGCATTTGCCGATGCGACTTATTCAAATTTCACTGTTGACAGTTACCATGTCGGCTATGCCCATCCGCGCCTGGCTTTGCGTCATCAGAGCGGCAATGCCGTCAACATGGTCCACACAGACGGACACGTTGAGACCTTTACCGGTGCGCAAATCCTGCAGGGAAAAATGCCTGAAATCGCCAAGTTTGCGCCGGGTATCGACGGCTGCAACGGTTATGAATTCAAGGATAAATGGTTGAAAAACTGATGAAAAAATTACTGCTTCTGCTGAGTTTTTCCGCAATCCTTTTAAGCGGAAAAGAGAATGTATTTGTACTTGAAAACGGACGGGTGTTCCATGCGGAAAATTCTGTTTTCAAGGCAGGTGTTTTTGAGGGGACTCCGAAAAACAGAGGAACTGCTCTGGTGTATCCGGTCAAAAAGGGGGCGTTCCCGCAGAATATAAGTCTTCTTAAAGTGTACGGAAACGGCTTTGATGAAAAGGATCTTTCACTTTCTTTGCGCGGTAAAACAAGAGTGACCGTTCAGCAGGCGAAAAAAGAAAAGGACGGCAGTTTTGTCTTTTCTTTTGCCGCCTTGCCGGAGGAATTATCTCAGATACGCATTTACTTTAATTCCGCAAACCGTTTCAGCGGAAAAAAGGTGAAACTTGAATTCAAAAAAATTCAGCTGGAAGAGCCTGCTTTTTTCCGCACCGGCAAAACTGTCAAAAGACGGCGCATGTTTGATGAAACTGTGATATTCCCACGGATTCAGAGCAAATACGATCTGGTGAAAAATTACCTTTCAACCTATTCTGCGGGAACCGGTACTTTTGTTGACAGACCGCTGTTTTTCAATCGGGAACTTGCGGATACTCCTCTGCCGGAATACGATAAACAAAACAGTACAAAGAGTTTTCAGAAACAGCTTGAAACAGCAAGGATGTTTGTGAACGGACTGGGAATTTTTTACAGCAAACGCAGTGTCCGCTACATGAATCCCATCCGCGCGGCGGAAAAAGGCAAGTTGTTCAACAGTGTTTTCATGGAAGCCACACCGCCGGGACTTGCTCTGCACGGAATGATGTTTCCTGCCATTGATGAGACCCTTGCTTCTCCCGCCGTTTTCAAACACCGGGGGGCATTGGTCATAAGTTCTTATCACGGAGAGGTATTCAAGCCGGAAAAATGGAAAAAAGTCCTGGCTCCTTACCGCCAACGCTACGGTAAAAAAGTTCTGTTCACCGTGGAACTGCGGGGAACCGGTTACAGCATGAATGCACACTACCGCAAGACGAATGGAAGACCCTCTCTTGCGTTTACTGAAAACATCAAAAAGAAAATCCGTTCTTATCTGGACGTTGCGGACGGCGTGAACTTTTCTGCCTCCAACCATCTGATTGATAAAAGAAAGGGATTTCCTGAAAATGTTTTGAGCATTGACGCCTATGAAAATTACATTATTCCCGTTTTTGTTTCAGTTCTTGCTGAAAAGAAATACGACGGTAAAAAAATTCTGGGTTTGAGTGCCCACAAAGGCTATACCCAGACCCGTCATACGGCAAGCAATGTGGATGATGAGGGAACAGGCAGTATGCGCAAAAGTATTGCCGCCGCGCTCAAAGCAAACTGCGACTTTATTATCATGCCCGAATGGAACGAAATCAACGAAAACACCCACGTTGAACCGTTGGTATCCAATGCGTTGACCAATATCCGTGTGGTCAATGCACTGCGGGGAAAAGCAACTGTTGATGTTGAAAAACGTTTCCCGAACTTGATTCTCTCCTTCCGTCAGACGAATGACCTGGCTGCTCCCGTTCCCATTGAACTTCTGGGACTTCCTGATAAAAACAGTGCTGAAAGTAAAGTCAGACTGCACTTGTATTCCATTGAGGGAAAACGGGTGAAGAGTTTTCCCGAAATCAAATTCAGTCATAAAAAGGTTGAGGAAAAATTCTTTCTTGAACCTGCGGAAAATTTTGCCCGTTACCGCTGTCTGATTCCTGAATTGGAAATCGTCTGGGGCGCAAAGAAAATGAAAATCCGCCGCGGATTGCCGCATATCCGTCTTTTCAGTGCGCCCAATGTCAATAATACCTATGTTAAAATTCCGTTGCGCGATCTGCCCGAACCTGAAAAAATTGCCGCGGAACTTGTCTTTGAAAAGGGTAAAATCCGTGCAAAGGGAAAGGCGTTCTCGCTTGATAAAATCATGTCCCTTGAACTGCTCGGCAATGAAAACGTGCTTGCCGCCCTTGACCATAGCAAGGAATACGTTCCCCCGCGCGGCATGGTGCTTCTGCGTTGGACGCGTTCAACGCCGGTGGTTTCAGACTTCGGCAATGATATATTGAAATTGCGCTCGTCCAATGGCAAAATTCAACTGCGCACGCCGCATATTTTCAGCTTGACAGGCATGAAACTTGAACAGATTTCACCGTATATGATTTCCGGCAGAATCGGCGGCGGCTGCTGTATCAGGGAGTTTTTCTTCTTTGCCAAACCTGAGGCGGAATTGGAGTTTACCGTAAAGAAAACTTCTGTCAAAATCAAAGTCCGTGATATTCTTGCCAACGGTTTTGCCCGTCATGCGCTGACGCATGGCATAGTTCAGACTGTTGAACATTGTACGGAGCAGATTGAAATGCCGTATCCCATCAAAAAACAGCAGGTGGATTTTGATTTTTCTGCCCCTGTGCGTGCGGATAAAAACACTGTGTATACGCTGCGTATTGTCACTGAAAAGGGCAGAGTTTACCGCAGTTTGCCTGTTATGCAGAAAAACTCTTCCGCAAAAACATGTCAGCTGCCCGTCTGGGATCTGCTTGAAAATAAACGGAAAGTTCTTTCTGTTCCGGAATATATGCTCCGCAATGTGGTGTTTGACTTTTCTCCCCGTTACGGTGATGTTCTGCCGACTGTTTCAAAAATCCGCTCCCACTACGCCATGGCAGGCGGCTTTGACTACCGCAGTCACAGTGCCAAAGGCTGGAATGTTTTGAACAAACCCCAATGGAAAAAAGAGAACGGCAAGTGGCTGCTGGAATTTCAAAAGGGTTCCGGACTGCTGCTCTGTCAGCCGCTTTTTTCACGCAGTGCCTTTGATATTTGTTTGACTGTAAGTCTTGATGACACCAAAGAACAGACTATTCTCGATGTCCTCGGCGGAAAACTTCCCGTAAAGGTTGAAAACGGCAAACTTTACGGAGAGATAACCACCTCTTGCGGAAAGAAAAAATGGCAGTCTTCCGTAACAATTGAAAAGGCGCGTTTCTATAATCTGCGTCTGGTTTATGATCTGGCGGAACTGGTTGTGTTTCTTGATGGCAAAAAGATTGCCTCCGTTTCCGCGACAGGTACTTTCACCGATGGTTGGATACTCTGTGTCGGCGGCGCACCTGAGAAACTGCCCCGGGCGGTGTCAAACGTTCTGTCAAAGACTGCACGGGCAGGGAATACTCCCAATTCAGGATTCCGTTTCAGCGGTAAGCTTAAAAGTTTAAGAATTTCAAATTACCCTGTGGAAAATAAATAACAGGGTGCTATATTATATCAAACACCGGTAGATCCGGAAAACATTGAACTCAAAAAAATTAAGAGATCAAAAATGAGAAAATTGAAAATCGTTCATATCGGAGCCGGCTCAGGCTTTGTTCTTTCCATCGCCCGTGAATTGCTCAGCAGCCCCATCTTTGACGATGCGGAATTTGTGCTGTCAGACCTTTCTGAAGAACGTCTGAAAGCAGCCTATGACGTGGTTACAAGCGAACTTGCCAAGAAACCCAACCATATCAAGGTGAGCTGCTTTACCAAAAACAGCGAAGCTCTGCCCGGTGCGGACTACGTCATCACCAGCTGTGAACCCAACCGTTACGAAAACTGGTACTATGACTTGTGGATTCCCGAACAGTTCGGCTGCAATCAGGTCAAGGGCGAAAACGGCGGTCCCGGCGGTATCATCCACGCCACACGCAATATCATCATGTTCAAGCAGATTCTTGCGGATATTGAAAAGTATGCGCCCAATGCCTGGCTGATGAACTTCACCAATCCGATGTCCTTCCTCTGCACCTATTTCAAGAACTATTCCAAAATCAAAGCTTTGGGATTCTGCCATCAGGTCCACGGTTCTTTTGGTGTGATTTCTGAAATGCTCGGTTTTGAACCCGGAGAACTGCAGGTTATTTCCGCCGGTGTCAACCACCTGAACTGGCTGTTTGATATCCGCAGACGCAATACCGGAACATCTTATATGAAGGAATTTCTTGAAGGTGTCCGCAACTCCAAATACTGGCATGAACGTTTCCAGAGCATTCCCGATCAGAGATTCACTCTTGAAGTGCTGAATGCTTTCAATATGTATCCTGTCGGCTACGATGACCACATCATCGAATACATGCCCTTCTTCTGGACCAAAGAGGAGTGGGAGTCCCGCAATATCCGTGCGCTCACTGAAACCTATAAAAACATGGCTGAGAAGAAACAGCACATTCTTGAAGTCACCCGTCTGCTGGGCAAAGAATTCAAGAAACCGCCGTTCCCGGTTGATCCGGATCATCCGTATTATGCGGAAAATCCCTGCGAAGTTATTGTTGCGCTTGAAACCAACACCCCGATTTATTTTGATGCCATCAACATCAAGAACAACGGTGCCGTCGGCAACCTGCCTGCGGATGTCATTCTTGACGTTCCCGCCGTCTGCGTCGGCGGAGAGGTCCGCAGCATCCACGTCGGCGACCTGCCCGCAGGACCGTTGGAAATCTGCCGCCGTCAGACCGCACTCCATGAGATGCTCTCTCATGCCGTGGAAAACTGCGACAACTCCATGATGGTTCAGATTCTCTGTCTCTGCCCCTATGTGACCAGCATCACCCAGGCGGAGAAAATCTGGAACGCCTACAAAGAGCAGTTCAAGAAATATCTCCCCGGTTTCTGAGAAACCGTTTGAGTCTGATAAAAATATCCGGTCCGCGCGGCCGGATATTTTTTTGCTTCCAATATTGAAAAAAAGTGTAATTCATGTTACATTATACTTTAACCACTTTTCCGTGACCGGAAAAGCAGATTTAACGGATTACAAAGGAATTTTTCAAGTCTATGATTATAAAAAGTGTGGCATATCCCCGGGCGGCTCTCATCGGGAATCCGTCAGACGGCTACAACGGCAAGACGATTGCATTTGTTTTCCGCAACTACCGCGCCGAAGTGCAGTTGTATGAAACCCCCGAACTTGAACTGCTTTCAAGCCGCAGGGATTACAACTGTTTCAAGAGTCTGGATGCCCTCTCTGAAGATATTGCCCAATACGGCTACTACGGCGGTATCCGTCTGATGAAAGCCGCGGCAAAAAAATTTAATGAGTATTGTCACGATTCAGGTATCGTTCTGGAAAAAAAGAACTTCACCCTCAAGTATTTCAGCGATATCCCCAACCGTTTGGGACTTGCCGGTTCCTCCGCTATCATCACTGCGGCAATGAAAGCTATGTTCCGCTTTTATGAACTGACAATCGATCCCGCGCACCTTGCAAATCTGGTTCTTTCCACTGAACGTGATGAACTGGGTATTCCCGCTGGACTTCAGGACCGTGTCGCTCAGGCGTATAACATTCCCGTTTTTATGGACTTTGATAAAGAATTCATGCGTGAAAACGGTATCGGAAGATATACCCCGATTGATATTCCGGCGGAACTTAAAATCTATGTTGCCTACCGTACCGACCTTGCGGAAGGCTCTGAAATTCTCCACAGCCGTCTGCGTGATGACTACGAATCCGGCGTGCCGCGTGTCGTCGCCGCCATGCAGGAGTGGGCGCATTTGACAGAACAGGTTAAAAATGCCCTTGAAAACAGAGATTTTGCCGCCATCCCCGCACTGCTTGACCGCAATTTTGATCTGCGCTGCGAAGTTTGTTCCGGTTCGGTAAGTGCCAAAAACCGCCGTATGGTGGAAATTGCCCGTTCCTGCGGGGCTTCTGCCAAATTCACCGGTTCCGGCGGTGCCATCATCGGTACTTATTCTGATGATGCCATGTTTGAAAATATGCGTAAAGCCTTCAAAGCCGAACACATTGATCTGCTCAAACCTGATATTGTATGTGAAGGAAATATCTGATGTCCGTCAAAGTTAAAAAAGCAGTTATTCCCGCCGCAGGATTCGGAACACGTTTTCTGCCTTTCACCAAATCAGTCCCCAAAGAATTGATTCCTCTGGTGGATAAACCCGTTATTCAATATGTTGTTGAAGAAGCCGTTGCTTCGGGCATTGAGGAAATTCTGCTTGTCATCAGTTCCGACAAAGAACCTATTATCCGTCATTTCAATCCCGTTCCTGAACTGGAACGCCGTCTTGAAGAACAGAATAAGGCTGAAATGCTGCAGCAGGTTCAGGAAATTTCAAAACTTGCAAAAATCCACTACGTTTATCAGCAGGAGTTGAACGGACTCGGAGACGCCGTTGCCCGCGCTCAATATTTTGTCGGCAATGAACCCTTTGCCGTTCTGCTCGGTGATACGGTCATGGATTCCTTCACCGACAAGCCTGTGACCCGTCAGTTGGCAGATGTTTTTGAACGCACTTCAAGTTCTGTTGTCGCCCTTGAAGAAGTTCCCCTTGAACGCGTTTCAAAATACGGTATTGCCGATGGCGATGAGGTGGAAAAAGATATCCTCAAAATCAGAAAAATGGTTGAAAAACCCTCTCCGGAAAATGCACCGAGCCGTCTGGCATTTGCCGCCAGGTACATTTTTACGCCGGAAATATTCGCCGCTCTCGCCGCTACCGGCAGGGGCAAAAACAATGAAATACAGTTGACTGATGCCATGCAGAAATTACTTGTTACCGGAGCCATGTACGGCTGCAAAGTTGCCGGAAAACGCTACGATATCGGCAGCAAAAGCGGATTTTTGAAGAGTACCGTTGAATTTGCGCTCCGCCGTCCGGAATTCCGTGATGAATTTCTTGCATTTCTGCGCGAAACAGTCGCAAAATTTGAAAGTTGAATCTTACTGTGAGTATTTTTACAAAAATCAAAAATTTTCTTTTCGGGACCCCTGAAGTAAAGAAAGATATTCCCGCAAAGAAAAAAAAGAATAAAAAGAAAAATTCTTCCGGTGCCAAACCGGTTCGCAATGCCGTTCCGCAGAAAAAAAGTTCTGCGCCCGCAAAGTCCCGCAAGCCTGTCAAAAATGAGCGCAGAGAGAAAAAGCCGCATGTCAGAAGTTCTGATTCATCCGGTGAACTCTTTGTTCAGCCTGATATTCCGCATCCCGAAGTTCTTGAAGAAGTTCCCCCTGCCGAAGGAAAAATGCGTTTCGCGGATCTGCCGCTGCACAAAGAGGTTCTTTTCGGCGTTCAGGCTGCAGGATTTAAATATTGTTCCCCCATTCAGGCCATGGCTCTGCCCGAACTTCTTCAGGGACGCGACCTCGCCGGAAAAGCCCAGACCGGTACCGGAAAAACTGCCGCGTTTCTCCTTGCCGTTTTTACCAAACTGCTCAACAATCCCCTTACTGAACGCAAAAATGCCACGCCCCGTGTCCTGATTCTTGCGCCCACAAGAGAACTTGCCATTCAAATCTATAAAGATTCCTGTCAGCTCGGCGTTTTCACCGGACTCAAAAGTCTTGTCGTTTTCGGCGGCATGGATCATGCAAAACAGCAGGAAGCTCTTGACTGTCAGCTGGATATCCTCGTCGGTACTCCGGGCAGAGTCATTGATTACTCCCGCAGCCGTTTTCTTGATCTCTCTCAGGTTGAAGTCCTGATTATTGATGAAGCAGACCGTATGTTGGATATGGGATTTATTCCCGATGTCAAACGTATCGTTTCCCAGCTGCCCCGCCGCGGAGACCGGCAGACGCTTCTTTTTTCTGCCACCCTGGACGAAGATATTTTGCGCCTCTCCTCCGGATGGCTCACCGATCCCTTTGTCGTTGAAAGTGAACCCGAAAAACTTGTCAGCGAAAATATTGAACAGGTTTTCTATGCCGTTTCCCGTGATGAAAAACTGGATCTTGTCCGTCATCTGCTCAAAAATGAAACTTATGAACGTGTAATCATTTTCGGCAACAGAAAAGATGTCAATCTGCGTCTTCAGCGCGATCTTGTCCGTTTCGGATATCATGTTCCCGTTCTTTCAGGAGATATCCCCCAGGATAAGCGTATGAAAATTCTTGAAAGATTCCGCGACGGCAGCGAAAAAGTCGTTATTGCCACCGATGTCGCCGCACGCGGTATCCACGTTGATAATGTTTCTCTTGTTATCAATTATGATCTTCCTGAACGCGCCGAAGATTACATCCACCGTATCGGCAGAAC
>JAZQYS010000638.1:0-2698 GCA_045633645.1 Victivallaceae bacterium
AGCCTTGTGCGAAGGCGGATCCACTTTTCAAAAAAAGCGAGGTATTTTGTTGAGGAGATTATTGTCTCGACCGGATATTCCTCTGCTTGTCCTCCGCAGCCTTGTGCAAAGGAGGATCCACTTTTCAAAAAAAGCAAAGGCTGCTGCAAACATCAAAGTTATGCAACAGCCTCTGTTTTATCGCCGCAGAAATTATTTATTCATTGCCCAGGCTTCGAGCATGGCATCGGCAATGAGTTTCTGCGTTTCAGGCAGCGGATGGGTTCCGTCTCTTGTAACAACCATTTCACAAAGCGGCGCACCTTTGCGGAGTTTTTCAAAGAGGACATCCAGCGGAACAAGTCTTGCACCGATCTCATCGGCAGCTTCTCTTGCGGCAAGATAATAAGGTTCAATGATTTTTCCCTGCTCAATGTAAGAGGGGCCCTCAAATCCGAATGCAGTGGCAATTGAAAACTTTTTGACGCCGCGCAAGCGGCACAAATGCGCAATCCACACCAGATTGCAGCGGTAAGCCTCAACGGTTACCGTGGGTTCATCCGCCCAAATTGCCCTGCCGACAGCGGCATCATTGGCACCGAGAAAAATCAGGACGGCATCAGGATTATGCGACAGAACCGCCTCTTCCAGACGGGTCAATGCCCAGGTGGTCTTATCTCCGCCGCGTCCGGCATTGATGATTTCATTGTCAGGCAGAGCGGCTTTAAGGTAACTTACATAAGAAGAATCTCCGGCAGTCAGACTGTCACCGAAACAAACCAGTTTTTCGCCTTTTTCCAGAAAGGGCTGAGAAAAGTCAAGCATTTTTATCTCCTGTAAAATTTATCGTTTGATAACGGCTTTATTGCCGGTAATTGTAATGGTATCCTCAAAAGAGAATGATATCAAAGGCAGATTGTGTCCGAACGGGAATCCGGCGGCGACGGGCTTGCCGGTTCTGTGCGCAAAACGGATAAACAATTCTTCAAGTTCGCGCGGATCGCTGCCCGAAAAAGAACCGAACACAACACCCTGCACCTGATCAAAAAATCCGCTCTGCTCCAACTGGGTCAGACAGCGGTCAATTCTGTAAGCAGGTTCGTTGATATCTTCAAGCAGAATGACTTTATCTCTTGAATCAGGAACGTAATCTCCGCCCGCCAGACTTGCGGCAACGGTCAGATTTCCGGCAAGTATTTTTCCGGAAAACGCCTCTCCGGAAATCAGATTTATTGAAGCATTACGCTCAGTTCCCGTAAAAGCCCCGCAAATGGAACTGCGGGTCTTTTCATCAATGGAAGAAAGTTTTCCAAGCATGGGAGAAACAACCGGCAGTCCGGCACGTTTGGACATCATTCCCCAGTGAAGAGCTGTAATATCGCTGTATCCGACAAGAGGAATGTTTCTGCGGGCAAGTTTTCTCCAGTTGAGCAACGGAAGCAGCTGGGCGCAGCCGAATCCGCCCCGGGAGCAGAGCAGAAGATCAATTTCCGGGTCGAGCCAGAGGTTTTCAATCTGTTCAGCCCGGTCCTCGGGAGTTCCGGCAAGGTAAGCGACTTTACATTCGGGCAGAGGCGCAGGAGAATCCACTTTGATTCCCTCTTTGCGGAGAACGGCAATGCCGGACTCCACAAGTTCAGGAGCAAGTCTTCCGGCGGGCGTGATAATTCCCACGCGGCGTATGGTATCAGGATAAATCATTTCTTTTTCAAATCATGTGGTCCATACGGACTTTTTTGGTTTCAAGATAAAATGCGTTATCTTCGTTGGGCGGAATGACAATCGGCACACGTTCAGCCACTTCCATACCGTACCCCGACAAACCCACAAGTTTCTTGGGATTGTTGGTCAGAAGACGCACAGACTTCACCCCCAAATCAAGCAGAATCTGAACTCCGATACCGTATTCGCGCAAGTCATCGGGGAATCCGAGTCTTTCATTGGCTTCAACGGTGTCGCAGCCTTCATCCTGAAGTTTGTAGGCGTGGATTTTATTGAAAATACCGATTCCGCGTCCCTCCTGACGCAGATAGACCAGCACGCCCGAACCGTTGGCGGCAATCTGGCGCATGGCGGCGTGAAGCTGACTGCCGCAATCGCAGCGGCGGGAGGCAAAAACATCACCGGTCAGACACTCACTGTGAACACGGACAAGGACATTTTCCTTGTCTTTCACGTCTCCGTAAACCAAAGCCAGGTGTTCAAAGGTATCCACTTTGGTTCTGAAAGCGGTGATGGTGAACTCTCCGAACTCGGTCGGAAGTTTGGCACTCTCTCCGCGGATAATCAAACGCTCTTTGCGGCGGCGGTACTCAACAAGGGAAGCGACACTGCCGATTTTAAGATTGTGTTCTCTGGCAAATTCAATCAACTGGGGCAGTCTTGCCATCGTTCCGTCGGTATTCATGATCTCGCAGATGACACCGCCGGGCGTACATCCGGCAAGGCGGGCAAGGTCAACGGCAGCCTCAGTGTGTCCGGTTCTTCTCAAGACGCCGCCGGGACGGGCAATCAGCGGGAAAAGATGTCCGGGCATGGTAAAATCCTGCGCCGTACTTTTGGGGTCATTGAGAGCCATAACTGTTTTGGAACGGTCAAACGCACTGATTCCGGTGGTGGTTCCGTGACGGAAATCAACACTCTGGGTAAATGCCGTTCCGAAGGGATCGGTCATAGAGGCGGGCGTGGATAAATTCAATTCTGCCGCACGTTCCTGCGT
>JAZQYS010000639.1:0-4402 GCA_045633645.1 Victivallaceae bacterium
ATATTTCACACCGTCTTTGCTGTCCAGATACTCGTTGATCTGATCCATCGGGTTTTCACCCTTTTTCAGAATCAGAACATCGGTGTTTTCATCAAGCTGTTCCGCAATTTTGTCAGCATTTTTCACGTAATCGCTGATGATGACAAGTTCACGCTCTTCAACAGCAGGCGTTTCAACTTCAGGAGCTGCAAACGCATCGGCAAAAGCAACAACATCGTCAGACTCAGCATCAACCTCGTCTGCCTCAACTTCAATGTCAGCAGCCGCATCTTCAGAAGCGATATCGTCAAGGTCGTCAACTTCGATATCTTCAACAGCATCAGCAAGTTCTTCGGCAAGTTCGGTGCTGTCAATGATTTCGCTCTCTGCGCCTTCTCCGGCTTCAACACTGTCATCGTTTTTGCCCTCAGCAGCAGCGGCAGCTGCCTTGTCTGCCATACTTTCGGGCGGCACGATTTCTTCAGCGGACTTTTCGTCATTCGCTTCATCTGCCTGCGCTTCGGCTTCTGCGCCCTGAACCGCAGCAGCGGCAGCTGCCGCATCCACGATTTCCGCAGCTCCGGCAGCATCAAAGAGCACGCGCTCTTCCAGCTTCTGGATCGCAATTCTTTGCTTTCTCAACATTTTTTTCGCCATGGTCTTTTCCTCCCCGTTAATGGGATTTTCTATATGTTAACTTTTTGATAATAAACTTTTTATCTCTTACCGCAGCAGGTTTGGCAAAACACGGTAAAAAAACAGGAACAAACCCCGGGAGTGATATTTTTACCACAACCGGAGTCTGTTCCTGTGTTTTTCTCAATTTTGCTCATATTCCCACACCGAACTTTTTCACAGCCTGAAACGGCAGGTCGCACGCACAACGCTCACGCGCGTATAAAGAAACTTCACCGCACAGCGTACACAGCACACCACAGAGCGCACAGCACACCTGACCGCACATTCAAACATACCGGCAATCCACAAAATCCTGCCGATACAAAGCCGCTGAGCAGGGACGGAAAAATACGGTCCATGCGCAGACACACCGACTCCGGGCAGAGAAACTGTCCAGTCCGGTGAATGGCTGATATATGTGTAACCGTATTTTTCCATAAATTTATCCCTGAATCAAAACTGCAAAGACAAATTACTTGGCAGCTTCGTTCTTCTGCAGAATGCCGGCTTCGAGCAGTTTGTCGATCAGCTGCTGCATGCTGTTGAAAGCACCGAGGAAGCCCTGGGGAGGCATGACGATGCGGATGTTGCCTTCGGCGGTCGGAGCAGCGCCGTCTTCGCCCGGCTGCAGGGTGACATAATCAAAGCGGACCATTCCGCCGACGAAATGGATCTGACCGATACCATCTGCATAAATTTCTTTCTTGCTCATGATACAATTTCCTTTCTTTTTATATCATTTTGAGATGCTTTTTTCTCTTAAAAAAAACACTTTGTGACACCTCAACCCTACTACTATACAGCATAATTTCCTCTTTTGCAAATTTTTTTTTGCTTTTTTTTATATTTATAAAGAAAATTTGCTCAAAATTAACAGAAAATCACACTGTAAAGTTCAAAAAAAGAGCTGTTGCAAATATTACGTTTTACAACAGCCCCCTTGAGAGTTTTTGTTCTTACTTGATGTGATTATAGGTTGCCAGCAGTTTCAGTGCCGAAGCCGTAGCAAATCCGCAGTTGATCCAGTCGGATTCCACCGCACGGTTGGGATCACACCAGGTGGGGATACGTCCGTCGGGCGTCTGCACACGCGTCAGAGCATCCCCCAGCGCGCGCGCCTTAGCTAAATCAAGCGGATTCTTTTCAAGATCATACATGAAAAGATAATAACGGATCATCTTGGCAAGAGAGGCATCCACCGGCATAAAACAGCGGTACTGCTCCAGAACAGTCGGCGTGAACCAGTTGTAATTGCCCCAGACTTTTGTCTTTGTCGCTGAAAGCGGACGGAAACCGGGAATGTGATATTTATACATCCAGCCGGGCTGCTCCCAGACTACAAACTGATCCTCAGAAAAACGCTGGAGTTCACGCGCATAACGCCGTACATCCGGATCGTCAGGATAACGTTTCGCAAGATACATCACCGCATCAGTACCGTTGTGTTTGGTCAGATTCTGATAGGGTTTCTGCATCAATTCGACGTCTTCAAACTGTCCCTCCCAGTTAAAGGTACGGAGCATGTTTCTGAGGAAAGGAACTCCCTTTTCCGCCGCCTTGCTGAATCTCTTGTCGCCCGTAACGTCAGAAAGTTTTTCCAGATAGGACATGATCGACGTCGGTACAGCGCAGTTGTTTCCGACATTAGAGCCGTCTTTAATCGAAAGTGCCAGATGCCAGGTGCCGTTGGGCAGCTGCAGTCGCAGGTACTGTTCCCCGATACGCACGGAATAATCAAGATACTGTTTCTCCCCCGTTGCCTGATAGAGACGCAGCATCGCCGAACCGACATTCATCGGATACAGCATCATAATCGTATTGACGCCCGCCCCCGCTTTGCCGGGATTGTTTTCATAAGTCAGCGGCAGATACTCCAGTTTCTTTCCCGCGGGAACAGCATTTTTCATCAGATGAGCAGCGGAACCCCGCGCAATTTTAAGTGCCAGCTCACGGTCGGCAGGAATCATCTCAGCATGATTGACCATGCCGTTGATAATGGCAGCATGCATCTTGCTCGGATAACAGAAAAGAGAATAGTTGTAATCCGGTTTTCCATGCGCCATATCCTGAATGTACTTGAACTTGAAGAAGTAGGCATAAGCCATCTGCGCACTCTGTGTGTAGGAGCGTGCCGCAGGCGGGTAACAGCCGTTGAAGTGTGCATTGCGGTAAAAACTTCTGTTTCCCGCCACGCCGATCTTTTTACCGGACTCATCCAGCGCATCAACTGTCAGAAAAACCGGTCCGACCGGCAACTGCGCCCAGATGGGCGTAAGCGCCGCACGCGGATTATCTGCCATGAAACAATATTTTTTCTCAAAACGGTCCTTTGCGGTGAAAAGATAATTTTTCGCTCCGGGAACTTTTTTGAAGTCAAAGACAGGAGCATACATGAACGCCAGAGAATAGGTGTTCCAGAATTCCTGTCCGTTGATGCCGCCCGGACGGACCGGGATCAGAGTGTCGGCAAGTGCCGCCTGTGCAAGATCTGCTTTACTCATCATGTTTCCACCTGACACAGCAACCGTTGAAAGAACCGCCGCACACAGGGCGGTTCCGGTTAGAAATTTTCCTGTTTTCATTTGATTGTACGGGTTGTAACGTTTTTAAGATTCAGTTTTGTATTGAGCGTATTGATGACTTCGGGCATGAATCCTCTTGACCAGACCGTCGGTTTATCAACCTTTTCGCGATTGTGACGGCAATGGTTGTCCTGCAAAGAGATATCAATATTTTCAAGAGTAATATCCGACACGTTGTCACCGCCGAAAAACGAAGCGTCAACGCTGTTGATTTTCATATTCCTGAAAACGATATTGCGGATGAATCCGATATACTTGTGGTTATCTTCGGGCAGAACGGAACCGCTCCAGACAAAGAAGGGACGTCCGACTTCTTCCATCGTCACATTTTCAAACACCATATTTTCAATACGCGTTCCGCGGTAGGGTGAACTCTTGTGTTCCGGCACGACCGAAACAAAGTTGAATCCGTTGCGGGAGTTGACGATTTTAATGTTTCTGAAAACGCAGTCGCGGATACGGGAATTGCCTTCGTATCCGGTACGGACAGCACAGGTGGAACTGCTCAAACGGCAATTTTCAACCGTAATGCGCTCGCAGTCCTTGTTCTTACCCAGAAGATCGGAATTGCTTTTAAGCGCAATGGTATCGTCTCCGGCATCCAGATCACAGTTGCGGATAAGCACATCGGCGCAGCAGTCGATATCCAGCACGTCGGTATTGGGTCCGTAACGGTGATTGCGAACGGTCAACGTGTCAATCAGAATTTTGTCGCAGCCGAGTGTCCACACTGTGAAAGCCGGAGAATTCACGATGAGAAAATCCCTCAGCACCACATTACGGCAGGTGTGCAGCAGTATCGGCACCGGACGCTTTTTATTCGGACGGTAAACTTTCCAGCCATCCGTAAGCTGATCAAATTTATCACCGGAACGCTCGCCGTCATAGGTCCAGAAAAGGTGTCCTGAACCGTTGATGGTACCGGGGCCTTCAATGGTGACATCTTCAATATCGTGGCCGAAAAGCATAGCCCAGCCCAGTCCGTAGGTGCTGCGCTGGAGATGTCCCCAGCTGATGTAATCATCAATGTTGCCTGAACCGATCAATTCCGCTCCGGCGGCAAGGCGCAAAGTCATGCGGCTTTTGAGCCGGATACCGCCGCAGCGGTACTGTCCCGGCGGAATGATGAGCGTTCCCTTTTCAGGCAGCGCATCAATGGCTTT
>JAZQYS010000640.1:0-1788 GCA_045633645.1 Victivallaceae bacterium
CATGGCTACGATCCGACTTCAAGAGCCACGCCGCTTACAGCATGATTCAAAGTAAAGTATTCAACGATTTTCTTTGCGCTTTGGGCTATGCTTTGCATATCTGACGGGTCAAAAGTCATTTCCTGCTGTGCGATGATATCCCCTGCCCCGTCAATGAGGACAGCGGACATCTTATCCGTATAACCGAAGTCAATACCGATTACGCCCGGAAGATTTTTGTTTGCAGAAAGAAGCGTCGGCGCAATTCCACGGGAGGGTTTGCCTTTGCCGCACTCAAGAATCAGTTGCTTTTCAAGCAGACTTTCGCAGACAGAAGAGGCTGTCGGACGGCTGATTCCCAAACTCCGGGCAAGCTCCGCCCGTGATACCGCCAGACGGCGGCGAATCAATATGTATGCGCTTTTTTCCGGATCAGTCATAACACTTTATTTGTTAAAAATCTTACAATAGGATAAAATATAGCATACTTTTTTCTGCAAGTCAAGGAAACTTTCTGAAAAACCGCAACTGTTCAGAAAAATTTTTCATCTGCGCGGCAATGTTACAGTAAAAGTCGCACCGCCGCCGGGGGTATCAGAGGTCGTCACGCTTCCGCCGTGCGCGCAGGCTACGGCGCGGACCATGGCAAGTCCCAGACCGTTTCCTCTGCGGGTGCGGCTTGAATCCAGACGGACAAAACGTTCAAATATACGCACCTTGTCTGAATCGGGAATACCCGGACCATTGTCAATGATTTTTATATGAACATCATTTTCATTGGTATCCAGATGCAGAATAACACGTCCGCCTGCGGGAACAAACTTCAGGGTATTATCCAGCAAATTTGCAACCATGCGCTGAATTTTGATACGGTCGGCATGAATGGAAACGGGCTGTTCCGGAATTTCAAGTTCCCAGAGAATACTGCACTCTTCCGCCGCAGGATGATAGAGTTCAAACAAGCGTTTCAAAAGCATACTCAAATCCACTTCTTCGGGAGCAAAATGTTCAATATTGGATTCCGTCCGGGTGATTTCAAGCATGGTATTGATGATTGCGACCATATCGTCGCACTCTTCGGCGATATTTCCGAGCGCGTCGGACCACAATTCAAAATCCTTCGGTCCCTGAATTGTCACTTCTGCCAGTCCGCGGATACGGGTCAGCGGCGTTTTGAGGTCATGCGCCACATCGTCAGTTGCACTGCGCAGTTCATTGAGCAATCGTTCAGTATTGGCACTCATTTTGTTGAATGCGGTAACAAGTTCAGCGATTTCCTGCCCGTGATAGTGTCCTGCGACACGGCGGGAATAGTTGCCTCCGGCAATATCCGTTGCCGCCTCTCCGACTTTGCGGATACCTGAGGCAACGCGGCTTGAAATGAGCCAGGCAATCAAGATACCGGTAAAAAGAATCGGCAGTCCGATAACGACAAAGTCCATAATATAATGTTCCACGCGGGTATGGACTTCATTCAATTTCCGTCCGGCGATCCAGGTTGTACCATCGGGAAACTTACGGACAAGAACACGCGCTTTATTGCCCGTCACCGGCACGCCGGGCGGCGGCAGAACGCTCTTTTGCGGAAAATTTGAAGACATCGCAAGACGCTTGCCGTGCGGAGAAGATAAACAGAAAAAGAGCAATCCGTCTCCGACAGCTTTCTGCCGCAGAAGCAGACGCCTTCTGACAAGGTGAATATTCGGCTCAGGATTCAAATGACGGGAATAAACTTTCCCTTCCATATTGCGCCGCAGCAGATAGAGTTTGTTATCCACATATCCGAACACCGTCGGCGAACTGTAAGGA
>JAZQYS010000641.1:0-8968 GCA_045633645.1 Victivallaceae bacterium
TTCCACGGCAAGTTTGTCGTGTTTTTTACGGACTTCCTCAAGCTGTTTCCGGGCAAGCGTGGATTCTGCCTCCGGATTTTTCTCTCCGAAAAGAGTCTGACGTTTTGAAATCAATTCAAAAGTATCCGCTTGAACGTTGCGAATTTTTTCCTCTGTTCCTGAAAGATCGGCGGCACATTTTTCAAGCTGATTTTTCAAAACTGCCAGATTTTGAGTGTTGGCAGCAGAAAATTTTTCCAATTCCTGCAAACGGGTCTCTTTTGAAGAAAAGGAAAGAATACGCTGATCAACTTCAGATGGAAGAACAGATATATCCTGCCACTCAAAACCGCAAGCAGCAAGTTCTTCCGTCAGACGGGCAACTGCGGCATTGGATTCTTTACGCAGTTCTTCCCATTGTCTTTGAATATCCTCCAAGGTGCTTTTTAAAGTTGTGACAGCATTTTCCGCCATCTGCAAACGGGACTTTTCTTCACCGCATAACACTTGATGTTTGAGCAGGGAGTTTTTGATTTCAGTACATTTTTGCTCCAGTCTGCGGCAATTTGCCAACTGTTTTTTTGCCTGAGCCAACTCCTCTTCTTCGTGAGAACTTTCGGGAATATTCCCCTCGGCAAAAGGATGAACTGTACTGCCGCAAAGAGGACAAGCTTCGCCGTCGGCAAGTTTATGACGCGCCTGCTCAAAACTTTGAATTTGAAGCAAACGCGCGACACTTTTCTGACGCAAATCAACTTCAAGTTCAAGATTTTCAAACGTTTTACCGTTGAGGAGTTCAAACAGTTCTTTTGCTTTTTCTTCTGCCAGTTTTTGCGTTTCAGCAACTGCCGTCTGAGCCTTGTCAAAAGACTGTTGATGTAAAGATAATTCTTTCTCTGCCGCCTCAAGTTTTTTAACGGCGGTCTGATGAGTTGTTTCACAGGATTTGAGTTTTTTCTGGCGGTCACAACAGGCAGCTATCTGTTCCAGCCAGCGCGCCTTTTTTTCAACCAGCGTGCGGTCTCCTGCATGTGTTTCAAGATATGCAAGACAAACTCTTTTTTCTTCAGAAAATGCTTTTTCTTTATCGGCAGATTCTGATTCTTTTTTCTTCAAAATCTGCTGCTGTCTGATAAGAGAATCCCTTTCTGCAAGCAACAGAGTTTCATTCTTTTTTCCGGTATTGATTTCATTATCAAGAAGGATAACTTCACCGGTCAGTTTTAAAATTTCATCCGTAATTTTTTCCTGCCGTTCAAGTGCATTTTTTACTTGAGTCAAAAGGGCGGAATCATTTTTAACGTCTTCTTCCAGAACCGGCAGCTTATCAAGAAGTTCCTGTTGACGTTTCTGATTGTTTTCAACCTCTTTACGACAGGCGGTCAAACGGTCATAAGCCGGTTGAATGCGTGCCGCCCGTTCTCCTGACGCCAAACGAATCCGGTCGGAGGCAAAGGCTTTTATTTCTTCTTCAAGAATCAAAGTCAATTGGGCATTTTCTTCAAGGGAACGGGAGAGAAAACCGATTCTTTCAAATCGGGTCAACAGTTTTTCAAGTACAGAGATATTCTTCTGCAGAACAGCGTTTCTTTCAGACATCTGCCGCAACTCTTCCTGTTTGAGTTTGACAGTTTCATCATCAAGCAGCTGCGGGTCTTGGACAACAGCCTCCATCTGCGATATCTGCGCCTTGAACTGACTGCTGACTTCATTGATCTTTGAAGCAATACGCGTATAAACACCGGTATCGGTGATCTGTTCAAGAATATTGGCTTTTTCATTATCTTTGGCGGCAAGAAATGCATCAAACTTACCCTGAGCAAGCAGAACAGCACGGCAGAATTGATCACATTCCATACCGATAAGTTCCGCAACGACCGCCGGTGTTTTACGCAAACTGTCAGCAAGAATTTTTCCATTCGCAGATAAAACATGTTTTGCCGTGCTGTTTGTCATGCTGCAGCTGACAAGATATTCTGTATCATCCACAGCAAAACACAATTCAGCAAGTCCGCGTTTTGCGCCTTTTGAAAGCGATTCGGTACGGTCTCCGCCGTCCAGACGGGGAGTTCTGCCGTAAAGAGCCAGACAGATGGCATCAAGTATCGTCGTTTTACCGCTGCCGGTGGGGCCGGTGATGGCAAAAATGCCGTTGGCAAAATCAAGAGCCTCAAAGTCAATGGTAAATTGTCCGTAAAGACTGTTGATATTCTGAATAACAAGTTTTTTTATCTTCATTGCCGCAACTCCTTATTCAGATTTATCTTCTTCATTTTCAAGCAGACGGCAAGCCTCCATAAAGGCGGCAGTCAAAGTTTGTTTCCGCTCGTCGGACATATTTTCAATAACCCTTGCAAACAGTTTTTGCGGTGTAATTTCAACAGGTTCATCCGCATTTCTGCGGTACTGCGTCAGCGCCGGATTCATCTGCTGATTATCACATTTGATGACACTTACCTGCGTATTGGCACAAAAGCCTGAAAGTATATACGAAAGTCTGGGTTCAAAATCTCCGGTATGAAAAGCATACACCCAAACACTTTCGCCGCATTTGGAGAACTCTTCAATTTTTTCCCGCAATTCATCAAGAGTTCCGGAAATCTTTTCAATGCGCTGAAAACAGGGTATCACAACTTCAACGGGATTTTCTTTGAGCTTGTCACTGTCAAGGATAAGCAGTTTTTTGATGTCGTTGAAATCTTTGAAATCCATTTGCAGCAAAGCACCGCTGTACCGGGCGTTGATTTTTCCCTCAATCTGCTGAGGAACGTGCAGATGACCGAGGGCAAGATAATCAATATTTTCCGGCAACCGGGAAACCGGAACAGCCTGCAGAGATTTATAATAGTTGACTTCATCAGCATAAAAGTGTCCGGTGGCAATCAGGGGAACGCCGGGATAAAGTTCCTCTGCTCTTGCGCAAACTTTTTCATACCAGGCAATCACACCCTCAAGACGGCGGTTTTCCTGAGCTTCAATATCCTCTCCGGATACCGCACGGCGGATGTCGCTGTCGCGCAGATATGGAACAGCACAAACCACAGCAGCAATCGCCCCATCCTCTGTTTGAAGCGGGATGATGGCAGAATCAACTTTTTCTGAATCAACTTTACCGGATACATGAACGGCAAACTTTTTAAGGACATGTGCCGGAGCCTCAAGAAAACTTGCGGAATCGTGGTTTCCGGCAGTTACAATCAGATTTTTAACTCCGGCATCCCGCGCAGAAACCAGAAAGTTGTAATATTGCTCCGTTGCCCGGTTTGAGGGAAGATTACTGTCAAATACATCCCCTGCAATAATAACAGCTTCAATGTGTTCTTCGCGGATAACTTTTAAAAGAAAGTCAAGGACTTTATCAAATTCCTCATATCTTTTCCGGGAATCAAACACGGCTCCCAGGTGCCAATCAGATGTGTGCAGAATTTTCATTATCACAAATCCCTGCTCTGCGGTATGGCAAAAAATTTAAAAAGCAACAGCAGACAGGCCATTGAAAAAACAAGGATGGGAAAAACGACAAACCAATTTTGAACAAATCCTGCCAGAACAAATCCCAGAAAAGAAAACGCAGCAATTGTCAAGGCATAAGGCAATTGTGTTGAAACATGGACAATGTGATCACAACCGCTTCCCGCCGATGACATGATCGTGGTATCAGATATGGGCGAACAGTGATCTCCGCAGACGGCTCCGGCAAGACAGGCGGATATACCGATGATGAAAAGCGGATTGTCAGAAGGAAATATACCGATGACAATCGGGATCAATATTCCGAAAGTTCCCCACGCCGTTCCGGTTGAAAACGATAAACCGACAGCAACCAGAAAAATCACAGCCGGCAGAAAGTTGACGAAATTTGCCGCAGAACCGTCAATTGTCCGTGCAATGAATTCCATTGCCTGCAGCTGAGTGGTCATATTTTTCAATGCCGTCGCCAGAGTCAGAATCAGAATGGCAGGGACCATGGTATTGATGCCCTGCGGAATACAATCGGCAACTTCTTTAAAAGTCAAAACCTTGCGGTACACAAAGTACAGCATTGTCAGGATCAGCACGGGCAGCGCCCCCAGCGGCAGGCCGAATGAAGCATCGGTATTGCCGAATGACTCAATGAAGTTATGATTTTTCAAGATTCCTCCGGCATAGAGCAAAGCCCCCAGACTGAAAACAATCAAAAGTACCACGGGGATAATCATATCCGCCATCCGTCCTTTTTCAGAAACGTCATCTGAAGAACGGCTTTCTGAATCAACCGCAGAGATATCCTCAGACTCTGCGGCAATTCTTTCGTAATACGCCATAGGACCGTAATCTATACGGAAAAACGTCAGCAGAATAATAAAACACAACGTAAGCAATGAATAAAAATTAAAGGGAATGGCACAGATGAAAAGTTCAAATCCGGATCTTCCCTGACCGGAAGCGTATTGCGACACCGCCGCCGCCCAGGAAGACACCGGAGCAATCATGCAGATCGGCGCAGCAGTTGCATCCACAACAAAAGCCAGTTTTGCCCGGGATATTTTTTTTGCATCCGCCACAGGACGCATCACATTTCCGACAGTCAGACAGTTGAAATAATCATCAATGAAAATGAGAATCCCGAGAAAAAAGGTGACTAAAATCACACCGCAACGGGATTTCACCCGTGTCATCGCCCATTTTCCGAATGCAGCGGCACTGCCGGTCCGGTTGATGAGTACAACCAATATGCCGAGAATCGCCAGAAAGATGAAAATTCCCGAAGTGGACTTGACTGCTTCAATCAACCCTTTGGAAACAAGACAATCTGCCGCCTCAAACAGAGAAAAATTTGAAACAAACAACCCGCCGAGAAGGATTCCTGCAAAAAGCGAAGAGTACACCTCTTTGGTCACCAATGCCAGTACAATGGCAACAAGCGGCGGTACAAGCGCCCAGAACGTTCCCGTAAAAGGATTTTTTTGAACAACAGCAGAACTCAATACGGACACATTTTCAGCGCAAAGCGTTCCCGGACAAAACGCACAGAAAAAAAACAGTAAAACGGCAGATATTCCAAAAAATTTTCTCATAATCGTTCTATTTAAAAAAAAGCACTTTTTCCATATTATCCACGATTGCGTTAACGTAACGTCTGCCGAATTCAGCGGATGCCTGCAGAGAACTTCCGGCAAACCAATCAGAGGAAATATGTTTTTCCAAATGAACAGTCTCCGGATAAAGTTCCATCATTGCAGAGGTTTCAACGATTCCCGCATGGTCGCTTGAAAACTCTTCTTCGATTTTTTCATCGGTAAGAGCATGAATCATAATGTGATTGAAAATATTGTTTTCAGGCGCATCATAATAATCTTTCATAGAGCTGTCGCCCCACCATCCCCTGCCCTTTTTGCGTTCTTCTTCAGCAAAAATCGCCCGTCTTCCGGCAAAGCGGAATGCCAAATCCAGCGGCATTCCCTGCATGAAGTTTTCGGACTGGTGATAGACAAAACCGTGAATGTTTTTAAATCCCGTCTGAAGCAGATTGGTAAAAAGTTCTTCAGCAAAACGGCAAACCGTCATGGAATCGATACTCAATGAACCGTATTCCGGTCCGGCAACAGCAAAGCTGGACGTGCCGTAATAAAATGCCGGCAGCAGTATTACTTCGGGGTGACGCTTTTCAAGGCGTTTGAGACACCCCTCAATAATCAGACCATCGGTACCAATCGGCAGATGTCCTGAGTGATATTCCAGATTGCCGATTGAAATAACAACCGGCGTATTTTCCGAAATCGCCTGACGTATTTCATCAGGTGCCATAAATTTGTATTGCATATAAAAAACCTATCTTTCCAACAGTACAGCTCCGCCGGTGAAGGGGCGCAGATTTTTGCAAACAATGCTGCCGTTGTCTGCGCACTCAACGCCTTCAGGCAGAAATGAACTTACAACTCTGCCGTTTTCTGACAAAATAATCTGTTCAGGAGAATCAGCAAAAGTGTGGAAAACGACAAGTTCCAGATTTCCCTTTTCCCTGCGGACAACCTGATATCCGGCAGGATTGTTCCAGCGTCCGGAAACCGTACAGGGAATGGAAACTTTTCCTCCTTGCAGAACCGGCACAATTTTGCGGTAAAAAGCCAAAGCCTCTTGAACTAGAGCAAACTGCTTTTCGTCCAGCAAATCGGGATTGCCCGAAAGAACCAACCGCCCCAGACACCCCGCCGCCAGAGAGTAGTGGAGACGGTCACTGCTGTCATCTGCTCTTACAGCTGCCCAGACTTGCAACGCGCGGGCGGGAATAAGCAGACTCTGATGTGCCGAAATAATGGGAATTTCCCAGCCCTCATGAGCATCACTGCCGCTGACCATATCGGCAAAACGCACCCACCAGGGAGAAATACGGTGTCCGCCTGAAGCACAGCTTTCTATCACAAGTTCAGGCAGTTCATTGCGGATATGTTCAAAATAAGCGCAGACAGCCTCCGTATGACGGCGCATGACTTCCGCAGGAACGGCACCGTCGTCGGAATCAGAACCGCAGGGAATAACCACGTTATAGTCAACTTTCATGTAGCCGAACTTGTTTTTGCGGAGCATGGCAATCATCTTTTCATCCAGATAACGCCAGACCTCCGGCTTTTCAAAGTTGAAACAGACACTTTCCCCGATACGCAACACTTCTCCGTCAAGGTGCAGAAAATACTCCGGGTGTTCCTTGAAAACTTTTGAGTTGATATTGGCATTTTCAAACTCAAACCAGACACCGGGCGTGATTCCCTTATCGAGCATTTCCTGCGTAAATGCCGCCAAGCCATCGGGATAACGGCTCTTTGCCTCATCCCAATCGCCGATAACAGATTTATTCCCTTCTTCAACAAACCAGCCGGCATCCAGAGAAAGATACTTTGCGCCCAATTCAGGAAGTTTCTGCAGAATGGGACGTATCTGCTTTACACCCGGTTTTCCCCAGGTGGAACACCATTCGTTGAAAACCAGCGGAAAATCATGCGCTTTCTCAGGAAGCGTAAAAAGCATTTCGTTCTGATAAGTTCTCAGACGGGTATAGAAATCTTCTGCCTTGCCCTGCACGCAGCCGACGGCGGCACAGGGACCGGCAAAGCGTTCTCCCGGAGCAATAACTTTACACCAGGCATTGGACTCCCTGCCCGGCAGTCCGCCGGAAAGATTCAAAAAGTCATCGCGGCGGGAAAGTTCCATTTCCCACGCGCCGGGTGCAACGACCGAAGCACCCCAGAAAACCTGATTGATGTCATCTTCAAAACCGAGGAAGGGATAAAAATTCCGGACAGGAATTCCCGCAAACTGACCGAAGCGCAGAGAGCGCACCCCTGCGCCCTGCCAGGAGGCTTCAAGTCCCATTTCTTCAATAGTGCGGATTTCAGGACGGCATTCGGCACTCCAGGTGGAAAGAAAACGGTGGACTTTTCCCACACTGTCATCACTTTGGAAAAGCGACAGAAGACCAATTGAAAATGATGCCAGATACTCCAGTTTTTCTGTTTTTGAAGAATTGTTGACAAATTCCGTGTTGATTTCAAAAAGTCCAGCTTCTTCAACAAAACTTACGACATGAACAACTTCAAGTCCGTTGCCGTCTGAAAATACAGTTTCAACGCCGACAGAATCAGCTTTCTGCTCTTTGAGTTTAAAACGCGGACAGCTGCCGGAGTTGCGCATAGAGAGTCCTGCGGCATTCTGCAACGCCCAGGGCTCCCCCGCAAGTTTCAACTGAACCAACGGTTCAAAATCATAAGCAGGAAAAGGATATCCGCTCTGACGGGCAAGATCACGGCAGCCGACAGTTTCCTTGAGGTCCTTGCGGTGTTCCGGAATCATATCCGCCATCGCAGCGGGAATTATGGCAAGTCCCAACTGCTGATTTTTTTCAAAATAGATCAGCTGCGTATCGCCGAACACAAAACTGCTGTAAACAGCAAATGGCATATTTTTCATATTTCTTACCAGGTAAAGACAGGTTGCGGTGCATCGGGGTCCGAAAGCGGATCACGGAAGGGTTCATTGTGCCGTCCGAGCCAGACTCCGGACTGATCGCTCTCAACATGGAGCAGCGCAGAAAGCGCATACATCGTCGCACGGGTTCCGGAAATCATCTCACCCGGTTTTTCTTCTGCGGGGAATGCTCCGTCAAGCAGCGGACTGCCGGTATTCTTGAACTGCATACCAAGCAGTGCTTCAAGTGTCTTATCCCTTGCCGCTAAAAGTTCGTCATCGTTGTACTTGATTCCCAGATCGTGAAAGTACATCAATGCCTGAGGTACGGCGGAGGGGAAACGTCCTTTGCCGAAGTTGCCGTCAGGATCCTGAACTCGCATGAGATAACGGGCAAAACGCAGGGCGTATTCATTGTATTCCTCTTTACCGAAAAGATCCGCCGCCTGCATGAGCATTGCCGAACCGAAGTCATCATTGAAGTTGTGCATACCCAGTTCAATGATATCTGCCATGTGCTTGGACTTTGACAGGGCATTGGTGAAAATCTCGCGGCGGACGATTACAGAACCATCCTCTCTGATAAAATCGCGGCAATAGATTTCTGCAATGGGTTTCATACCGCGTTCAATGTAGCGCAAATCGTGGGTTGCCTTGAACAAATCATAGAAAAAGAGTCCGCAGCCGGACTGGAAAGAACCCCGTCCGTAGAAGTGATCCTGTCCGTCAGTCAGCACCGCCCAGCGGGGCCAACCCTCAAACATGCCGTATTCCATGAGCCAGTTACCGTAAATCACAGCACGGTCAAGGTATTCCGGATTCTTGGTTGCATTATAAAGCCAGGTCAGCGCCCAGGCGGCACTGGCGGAGTCACGGGGACAGAACTCAGTGGACTGCGGCGTCACTTCACGGAAAGCACCGTAATAAAGTTTCATGCGCGGATCCATGATCTGCAGACTCATGATATAGTGTCCGGCACGTTCCGCCGCCTGAAGATAACGTTCATAACCTGTACGCTTCCACGCGGCGAGCAATCCCATGAGAGAAC
>JAZQYS010000642.1:0-4822 GCA_045633645.1 Victivallaceae bacterium
GCTGGCTCTGACGAGCCTCGCCGGCGTTACCGCAGCACTACCCAACGGTAACTTTTCGCCCGAGCCATACCACACAGCGGCAGGCAACCCCACGGGGTATCACGCGGCACACCATTCCTCCGTTAGTTTCCGTACTTTTCCGTGCCCATCCGTTTTTATTGTGCCACGCCCCCGCAACACGCATACCCCCGCAGCTATCAAGTTGCCCGGCAGTACCCCAACGGTAACTTTTCGCCCGAGCCAAACCAACACAGAGGCAAGCCAACCCATGGGGGTATACCGTGATGCCCCCATTTTGTCCATTTTGTCCATCAGGTCTATCAGGTCCATACGCAAGCGTCACGCCGTGCGCAGACTGCACACCACCGTTTGCAGGGAGATTTGACCGTAGCGGAAATCGCCGGTAAGTATCAATTTCATCCTAACTTGGTTCAGCAATGGAAAAAGAAACTGCAGGAAAGTGCTTCTGATGTCTTTATGACCAAAGCAGAACGGAAATCCGAAGAAAAGCCTTACACCGAAGATGATCTGATGAAAAAGATTGGTCAGCTTGAGGTGGAGAATGATTTTTTACGAAGTGTATCCTTGGCTCAGGGATTGAATCCCGAAAAAACGCAAGTAGATGAAAACTATCCGTATTTAAGCGTAAGTCATCAACTCAAAAACCGCCAATTCCGGGTGGAAGTGGCGGTTTGAACGTTATTTGCCGAATTGTTTAAAGAAGTTTACTTTTTCAGCTGTTTGTATTTGACAGCCCAACCGGAAACATGGGTGGTGACAGAGGTGAAAAGTCCCAGAATACTGTGGATTTCGGTGTCAACTTCCATGTTGATGATGTCGTGGGCTGAGGGGTAGTGTTTCAGAGCATTGGCTTTTGCTTTGGCGATACCGGTATCGCCGGCGGTGACGATGAACAGAGTATTGACTGCGGAGGCAGTTCCGTTGACCTGACCCAGAACTTCAAAACCGTCAAGATTGGTTACTTTATTTGCAATGTGGGCAGGGTGGATTTCATTGGTATAGATGACAGACGGGTAGGCGGCTGCATAGCCGTTGTTGGGAATAAATGCCGTGCCGCAACCGCTGCAGAGGAACATTATTCCGGCAAACATGGCAGAGAGGAGAACGATTTTTTTCATTTCAGATTTCCTTTTTTGGCAAATAACAAGTCGTTATAGATTTTACAGGGACCTATAACGACACTCGTTATAATCTAACTCCTGTGTGTTTTTTTTCAAGGGTAAATTTGAAATATTTTTCTGTTTTTTTTGGGGTGTGTTTATTGCGGTGCAGTTGCGCTTTTTAATTCTACGACATTGACGCGGCAGCCTGTAATTTGTTTTCCTGCCGGAAAACGGACTGCAAAGAAAAAAGCGTCTCCCTCTTTCGCAAGGTCAGCCGGATAACGACCGTTGCAGAAAGAGGTGAAATATTTCATTTCAGTTCCGTCTGCAAAATTCAAATGGATACGGAAACCTGCATCGTTGCTGCGTTTTTTTGTGATTCTGACACCGAAACGGAGCGTGTCGTGCGCTGTTTGTGCGGCCCGTATTTCCAGATCATTCAGAGGCAATGGAATAAGCTGTCCGGCTTTTTCCCAGACAGGGGGGGGGATATTCCTCACTGGAGGCTCTTTTTTCAAAGGTACAGCAGAACGTTTGAATAATTGAATAGAGCGTTCATCCACAAATTCCTGATGCAGAAGTTCCCAATAGGGCGATTGAATCAGGTAACGGCTGAGTTTGTCTTCCGGAAAGTAGAAAGAGAAAAAGTTTTCAATCAGCACATAATCCTGCAGCGTCTTTTCGTCAGGAGCAAATTTAAAATGAATATCATGGTCGGGGATGAGCATGCTTGCAAGTCGGGGGCCGGCTGTGATACTTGCCCTCGGGGGAAGCAGCTTTTTTATGCGTTCCAGGGCAGGGCGGGCATCTTCCCAGGTGGTGACAATGTTATTGCCCGTGCTTCGGCGCTGCGGGTCCGTTGCAGACAATCCCGGAAATTGTGTGAATACGAAAAATGAGAAAAAGACTGCTGCCATACAAATTCCGGAAACTCCCCTGCAACGGTCGGGGGAATTCAAGCCGGAAAAAAGATACTTGTAGGGCAAAGCGAATTTTTCCTCTCGCATTCTTTTGAGTCCCCAAAGGGTGGCGAGAATCAGAACAATCAGAATTGAAGCCTGATAATGCCGTAAAACGGTCTGTGTATCAAATCGGCGGTCAATCGAGACCATGATGAACTCCGGCAGCATCGGCAGCAGAAACAGCAGCGCATTTGAGGCAAGCGCGGCAAAGGGCAGCAGAAGCGTACACCAGAAAAGCAGATTGTGTTTGTTGAAAAGAGATGAGAAAAAGATATCCGCTTTGAGCAGGGGAGAGAGGGCTATTTCTGTAATATTGTTTCCAAGATGGGAATAAAATCCCACATGGGCATAAGTTCCCTGTACCGGCGGATCAAACAGCGGCATCAGGACTTTGAGGGTGAGGATAACATAAAGAAGAGAGAACAGAAAGAGCAGAATACCGGCTTTCCTTTTTTTGTTGATAAAAAGCAGAAAACCGTATCCGGCAGAGATGATTCCGATGGTTTCCCTGACGCCCAGAGCGAGCAAAATCAATATGACCGCCGGAATGATTTTTTTATTGACCGCACAGTAAAACGCCGCCAACATCAACGGAAACAGGAGAAATACTTCATGAGGACCGTCAATCAACGGTAAATTCATATTGGTAATTCCGGGAATAAGCAAATACCATATTCCCCAGAGAAAGGATTCTGAATTTGAGGCTTTGCCGCTTTTGGCGATGAGGAACACGAAAATTGCCCCGGAGCAGACCAAGAGACTTCCGGCAAAGAAAAACAGAAAGGGACTCCCTGTTGCCACGAACGGCAGAAGCAGGATAAGCGTCGGCGTAAAACGTGAGCCGAGAAAACTGCCGCCGTTGAGATTCAAATAAAAAGGTTTTCCGTGGAAAAAGTTGTAGAGACATTCAAAAAAATGTCCCCAGTCAAACCATGACATGGCAAGTGTATTGAGAGAGTGATATTGCTGAATTGCGCCGAATACGGCATAAAGAACAACGATCAAACAAAGTACCGCAAGTGTGCGTTTTTTTCCGTAATCCGGCAGAACAATATTTTTGCACAGGGCGGCGGTTCTTCCGGCACTCAAGGAAATAAAAATGAGATTTATAATCAGCAGTGGAAAAGACACCGGCAGAAAATATTGGATGCCAAGAACAGCCAGAGGAAGATTTGCTTTAAAAAAGTCTGCTGCAGAAATCTTGTTTCTGCGTAAAAATTCCCATACTGCCGCCGGCAGAAGAAGTGATATGCCCAGGGCTGTGGCAAGTGCCGGAATTGAATACTGTCCGGAAGCAATAATCTCCTGATAGCGCAAGTCGGTAAAAAATGCGCTCCCGTATTTCAGAATTGCCGGAAACAACAGAATTGAAAATAATATGATGCAGAAGTATTCGCCGTATTTTTTGAAGTAATTCATCCTGTCACCTGATTTTATCTTTTTACAGAAGTAAATATAGCATTGTTTGCTGAAGAATACAACTTTTTTAACTTGCATTTATACTTATTCTGCGGTATACTATGAAATATGAAAGAATTTACTTGCAGAGAACATTGCGGAGCCTGCTGTATTGCTCCCTCTATATCCTCTCCGATACCCGGAATGCCGCAGGGCAAACCGGCAGGAGTCCCCTGTGTCAATCTTGATGAAAATATGCGCTGCCGTATATTCAACAGTCCTGAGCGTCCTGCTGTGTGCGGTTCTCTTCAACCCGGAGAAGAAATGTGCGGTTCCTGCCGTGAAGAAGCTTTGCAGTTTTTGACGGAATTGGAAAATTTGACCCGTCCCTGAATAACAAAAAAGCCCGCCGTGAAAGCGGGGCAAAGGGAGACTTTTCTGTTATTCTGCCAACGTGTTTTCGATGGGCTGACGTGCTTTTTCAAAAAGTTTTTCAACCTCGGAAGAGGGTTTTTTCTGCAGCAGAGAAACACCGACAGATACAATCAATCCAGCCAGGAATCCGGGGATGATTTCATAAAGTCCGGTTTTGGCAAGGAACATATACCAGAGTACATCAACGAGGAATCCGGCAATGATGCCGGCAAGTGCGCCGCCGTAAGTGAAGCGTTTCCAGTAGAGAGCCAGCAGGATGACCGGTCCGAAAGCGGCGCCGAAAGCACCCCAGGCGCAGGAGACCAGACCCATCAGTCCGGAACAGGTGGGACTTCCGGCGATAAGATAAGCAACGCCTGCAATGACAAGAACGATGATTCTGCCTGCCCAGAGCATTTCTCCGTCCGAGGCATTTTTTCTGAACAGCGGTTTATAAAGATCTGAAGCAAAGGCTGAAGCAGATGCCAGCAATTGACTGTCCGCCGTACTCATTGCGGCTGCGAGAATGGCAGAAAGCAGAATACCGGCACAGAAAACAGAAATGACAACCAGGCCTGTTCCGGAACCGATCCAGTCAAAAACACTTCTTACCATATTGATAAAGACCAGGGAATTTCCGTCTTTGCTGTTGACGAGGATATCTCCGAAAAATTTTCTGCCGATCAGACCGACGGTACAGGAGGCAACCAGAATCAGAGCCAGCCAGACACAGCCGATGATACGGGATTTTTGCATTTCTTTTTCACTTTTGACGGAAAAATAACGTATGAGAATGTGGGGCATTCCGAAATATCCGAGTCCCCAGCCGAGTCCGGAGAGAATGTCGGCAATGCTTTTCCAGTTGAAGTTGCCGCCTGAAAGAAGATTGTAGTAATTGGCAGGCAGAACAACAGCCGGTTGAGA
>JAZQYS010000643.1:0-4715 GCA_045633645.1 Victivallaceae bacterium
CCTCTCTATATAAAGTAAATTTATTCTAACACATTTGCATTCACATTGCAACGGGGCAGAATTTTCCATCAGGGCAGCCGTGCCTTGGACATCGTCTTACCCAAAGAGTAGTAAAACAGGTTGTCCCGGGCAGGGGTCAGACCGGTAAGCAGACCCCGGGTGGCGTAGATTGCGTAGGAACGCATCACGATGGGGCAGAGCCGGCCGTCATTCATCACCGCCTGATGGAGGGTGTAGAAGTTACCGTAGTTTGCCAAAGCCTCCGTACACATAGTATACAGGGAAACATCGGACAGGTATCCGTACCGCAGGCTTCCCCGGGAGGAGAAGAAGGGGGACAGATCCATATTGGGGGACAGCTTGGTCTGTCCCAGATAAATGTCAAAATCGTTCAGCTCCAATGCCCGGAGGTACTTGCTTGTACCCACCGCCGTCAGGTTTACCACCAGACCGGCTGCCGTTAATTCCTCGGCAATGGCCTTTGCCACCCGCAGCCGGAGGGAATCGTCGCTGTTGACCAGGAAGAAGATGGCTGTGCCAGTAAGACCTGCATCGGAGATGGCCTTTTTCAGCTTCTCGCCGCCATCGTAGGCGTACCGCTTGGCAAGGGTATCGTTATAGCACTTGGCCTGGGGCGAAGCCGGCAGGCTGGCGCTCCGGGCGAAGCCCCGGTAGAATTCCTCTGCAATGGTATCCCAGAAAGAGAGACCTTTCCGGGTAAGTTTGACCGAATCGGCAGTTATTTCAAAACTGCCGGGATAAATCTTTTCAACAGTTCCTGCGAGGCGTAACCGCTCTTTCCAGGAATCATGGTGCGGAACAGCAAGCCAGTCAGAGCTTTTCCACCCTGCAACAGTACGTAAATTGACGGCAAAAATTTCATTCAGACGTTCAGAGGGGGAAATATGATCCACTTCAGGAAACGCACCGGATAACCAGTCTTCTATGGAAGACACTTCACATTGGCGGTCAACACCGTCAAATCCGGCGGCGGAGGGACCAAGTCCGCGGAGCAAGCCGCCGCGCCAGACATGGACATTGTGACGGCATTCTGCGCCAACCAGAGCGTAATTGGAAACTTCGTATTGCAAAATCCCCCTCCCCTCAAGACGGACACGGGTGATTTCTTCAAGTTCCGGAGCAATATCCATATCCGGTTTCAAGTCGGATAAACGCGCACCCTCTTCGGGCGTTAAATTGTAACAGGAAACATGATCAATGCAATACTTTTCAAGGAGATCAAATTCCATTTCCCAATCATTGCAAGTCTGACCGGGGACGGCATAAATCAAATCACAGTTCCAGTGACGGAATCCGGCGGAACCGACAAGATCTAAAGCTTTTTCAAGCTGATACGCAGAACATTTGCGTCCGAGAATTTGACGGTTTTTCTGCAGAAAACTCTGAACACCGGTACTTATGCGGTTTACATATTTTTTAAGGATATCCACCTTTTCAGAAGTCAGAGTTTCCGGATTTGCCTCAATGCTTATTTCAGTATCAGATGTTGGCTGAAGATGCAGACAAACAGCGTCAAGAAAACGCTCAAGCTGATCAGGCGCAAGAACCGTTGGCGTTCCGCCGCCGATGTAAATGGTGGAACTTTTTTCTGTGCAGCTCTTGAGATCTGATATGATTTTATTCAAATAACGCTCCCGTATCTCGTTGCCGGGAGCGCTCTCTGAATAAAAAACACAATAGCCGCACTTGGAGGCGCAGAAAGGAACATGAATATAATAATTCATCCTGATTTCATGCGCCTCTCTGCAATTACGCCTGATAGACGATTTTGCCGCCGACACCGGTCATGATGACCTTACCGGAGACACGCATTCCGTCAAAGGGCGTATTGCGGGATTTGGATTTAAACGTATTTTTGTCAATGACATATTCCGCTTCAGGATCAAGGACAACAAAGTCTGCCGCCTTGCCCGGAGCCATGTCATATCCCTCAATGCCCAACACTTCAGCGGGACCTGTGGTCATTTTCTGAATGAGTCTGGGCAGAGAAATCACCTGCTTTTTAACCAGTTCGGTGTAACAGACGGGGAAAGCCGTCTCCAAACCGATGATACCGCAGGGGGCGTAGTCAAATTCAACCTCTTTGGCGGTACGGGTGTGGGGCGCGTGGTCCGTGGCAATGACGGTAATAGTGTCATCGGCAACACCCTCAATAAGAGCCAGACGATCCTCTTCGGCACGCAGGGGCGGATTCATCTTGTAATTGGTATCAAACTTTTTAATGCACTCATCGGTCAAAGTCAGGTGATGCGGCGTAGCTTCTCCCGTTACCTTGACACCCTCGGCACGGGCGGCGCGCAGAAGCTGAACACTGCCGGCTGTACTCACATGCTGCATGTGAATCTTCCAGTCAATCTGACGGGCAAAGATGATATTGCGGGCAATAATCAACTCTTCAGCGGCGGATGGAATGCCGTTCATTCCCAGAAGAACAGACCATTTGCCTTCGTGCATGACACCGCCTTCGGCAAGTTTGTTTTCTTCGCAGTGATCCATGATGGGCAGATTAAATGCCTTGGCGTATTCAACGATACGGCGCATAAGAGCGTGATCCTGAATACATTTGCCGTCATCACTCAGAGCGATAACTCCGGCGGATTTAAGAGAACCGATCGGAGCCATTTCTTCTCCGGCGGAACCGATGGTCATACAGCCGCAGGGCAGCACACGGACAACCGCTTCACGGGCAACCAGACGGTGCAGAAGTTCAATTGCTCCGACAGTATCCGCAGCGGGTTTGGTGTTGGGCATGGCGACAATACTGGTAAATCCGCCGGCGGCCGCAGCAGCGGTTCCCGTACCGATTGTTTCAGCAAGAGTATTGCCGGGATGACGTAAATGCACATGCACATCAATAAATCCGGGAGCAAGAACTTTGCCCTGCAAGTCAATCACTTCAGGATTGGCAAGAGAGCCTGGTTCTGCAAACAGTCCTTCAGCATTGACAGCGATATCACCGACAGAATCAATATTGCGTCCGGGGTCGATTACCCGGGCATTTTTCAAGATATATCCGTTCATTTTTTCACACATCCTACAAGATAAAGAACTGCCATACGGATCGCAAGACCATTGGTCACCTGTTCAAGAATTACAGAATTGGGACCGTCAGCGATATCTCCGGTCAACTCCACATCGCGGTTGATGGGACCGGGATGCATGACAAGTGCATCGGGTTTGAGATACTTCATGGTATCGTGATTAAGTCCGAAGAACTTGGAGTATTCTCCGGTACTCGGGAAAAATCCCGCCGTCTGACGTTCGCGCTGAATGCGGAGCAAGTTGACCACATCGGCATCTTTGAGCGCATCTTTAAGGTTGTGACAGACACGGACACCGATACTTTCAAATTCTTTGGGAACCATGGTTGCAGGTCCGGCAATGGTCACATTAGCGCCGAGTTTGAGCAGTCCCCAGATATTGCTGCGGGCAACACGGCTGTGGATGATGTCTCCGACAATCGTCACATTCAATCCGGCGATACGACCTTTTTTCTCACGGATGGTAAAGATATCTAGCAGCGCCTGAGTGGGATGACTGTGCGCACCGTCTCCGGCATTGACCACACCGCAGGAAAGGTGCTGAGCAATGAAAGCCTGAGCACCGGGAGCAGAGTGCCGCATAACCACCAGGTCAACCTGAAGTGCTTCAATATTTTTTACAGTATCCAGAAGAGTTTCACCTTTGAGCAGACTGCTTGCCTGCGCCTGCATGTTGACGATATCAGCAGAGAGCCGCTGTTCAGCAAGTTCAAAGGAAACCCGGGTACGGGTACTGGGTTCAACAAAAAAGTTGACAACGGTTTTGCCGCGCAGAGCCGGAACTTTTTTTACCCGGCGCTCGGAAACCTTTTTGAACTCCTCGGCAGTATCAAGAATGTAAGTGATCTCTTCTGCCGAAAGATCGTAAAGGGAGAGCAAATCTTTTCTCGTCCATTGCATGATTATATTAAAATCCTTATTTTGGCCATTGCACATCAAAAATACCGGGTTCTCCGCCGTCGCCGTCAAAGACCACTCTGATTTTGTGATCGGCGGGAACAGAAAGATTCAACCCGACAAAATCCGCCCGGATGGGGAACTCAGGTTCGCCCCGATCCACCAGAACAGCAAGACGGATCAGACGGGGACGACCGTAATCAGTAAGCGCATCAAGAGCTGCTCGGATTGATCTGCCGGTGGAAAGAACATCATCAACCATGATGATAAGTTTATCATTCACATCAAAGGGAATGCTTGTTTCGCGGATCAGCGGCAGGCGGGAGCGGTTGCCGATATCATCGCGGTACATTGAAATATCAATCGTACCGAAGTCGGGCGTGCAGTTGTATTCCTCTTTGAGAACAGTTCGGATCTGTGCGGCAAGCGGAACACCCTGCTGATGGATTCCGACCAGAGCGCACTCGCCGTTCGAAGAAGCGATCAGCTTGAAAATCTCACCTGCCAATTTTCTGATGGCACTTTCCATTTCCGCTGCAGCGCAGAGCAAGTTGGGAGTGTTATCCATTTTCACATCTCTTGCAGTTAAAACTTTTAAACTTAAAAAATACCGCCGGAAACCGGCGGTACAATCAATTAAGGAGGCAGAACCGATGAAATTCAGCAAAAGCCGCGAGCTGACCTTTGACGAAGCGGTTGCTCTGATGTTTGAAAAGCTGGGCGACTGGAAGATTATGGCACTGGCCAGCGCGGTCA
>JAZQYS010000644.1:0-1557 GCA_045633645.1 Victivallaceae bacterium
TGCGGCACATCGTTGGCAGGATAAAACTTTTTGCAGTTTTCACATTCGCAGAAACCGTCTCCGTCGGTCTGACAGAGACTCCAGGCGCGCACTTTCGGATTTTCTGCAAAGGCATAGCAAATCATTTTGACTGCTTCGTCAATGACCTTGGGATTGGTCATGCAGGGCTGCCAGTGTACGCCCAGTTTCGGCGCCCTGGGGATGTAACGCTTGCCTTCGATCACCGGATAAAAATCCGGATGCTTTGCCGCATATTTTGCGGGCGGGAACATTTTATAGAGGTTGTGATGATATTTTATACGGTAGGGTTCAGCACTTTTGAGAAGCGGATACCAGTTGTGAAAATCTTTCTGGAGCCGGTGGCGCGATCCCCAGAGATACCGGGTCTGATATTTGGGCGCATCGGCAAACTTTTTGCGGGGAACGGTCAGATTCTGCACTTTGGGAATGTGCATTCCGATTTTTCCCGGAAAGAGAAAACGGATGCCCAGGAATCTTTCGCAAAACTCAAGTGCGCCGTATTTCAATCCTTCGGCACTGCCGCCTGAAATGACCATTGTGTCTGCGGAGGGAAAAGAAAAAGCAAAACCCTCGATATCCATTTTGCCTTTTTCGATTTTAAAGACGATCCGTCTGCCTTTTTCCACGATTTCAGGAACATCACCTGTCGTCAGGTAAAGATATTTTTCAAGGATCTTTGCCGCTTCAAGTTCTGCGCCTGCCATCGGATCAGGGCAGAGTCCGGCAACGATTTTGCCGTTGGAAACAACGGGGAAACCCGTTGCAAACACACTTGCGGCACACAGGAGGAATACAAAAATAAATCCTGCTTTTTTCAGTTTCAATCTGCTGAACATACTTGACACCTGCCTTTATTTTTTCTTTTCTGTTGTGAGAATATTTTGAACTGAAGACTTGAGAACAATATTATCAAAAATGACTCTGCCGGTCTTTGTGCGGCAGAGGCTCAGACGGATCCGCAAACGTGCGGGCAGAGCGCCGGGTGAGGTGAATTTTAAAACAATCTTCTGCCATTTTTTACCATTTTTGCCATGGGTATCACTGTAATAAACAGGGTGCAGGATTTTCCCTTGGAGATCGCACCACTCTGCAGAAACATAGGGTATTGCAGTTGATTGGAGATTTTCGCACAGAAAATCAGCAGTCAGCATAAAATCTCCGGGGGCAGTTACCGTAAAATACTTTTCAGCCGTGCTTTCTGTTCTGCTGTCCGCATGGAGAACCAATGCACCGCTGCCGGAAGTTCCTGCACCGGCTGCAAAAGTCATGATATTTCCATTTGTCTGCTGACGTTTGGAAATCTGCCAGTTGTTGATATCACGGTCAAAACTGTCTTTAAAAACAGTTTCTGTAAAGTTTTTTGCCGGGATCTGACGCATTTTTCTGTTTTTAAGGTAATATTCGATTTTGAACCGGCGGTCACGGAAACCATACAGAAAATACTCCGCACGTTCCCGGTGTATGCCTGCCGGGGCAAGATCACGGCAGCGGAGAAGATTTTTTTCGCAGCGGTCAAAAAAGCCGGGATCCAGAGCC
>JAZQYS010000645.1:0-2574 GCA_045633645.1 Victivallaceae bacterium
TTTTCTGAAAGGTGTAAAAATCAAGGTTCTTTTTTGTAAGTGCTTGATTATTAACAAAGTCTTGTTTTTGAACCTTACCGAGCAAGGGGGAACATACGAAAACGGAGCGTGTTTTTATCAGCCCCCATTTTTGTCTGGAAATTTTTCCCTCAAAATTCTTACCTTGCAAACTTACCTTTTGGGGGAAAGAAGTGAAAACGCTGGCAAATTTTTATCTTCCCCCAATGGTCTATTTGGATTTTTACCGACATTTTACCCTCAAAAAGCATCAATTCTTACCGAGGTAATGGGGGAAGATAAAAAAACGCTGACCATTTTTTCAAGTCTAACAAAAATTCTGTGAAGTTTTTTTCACAAAACCGCTTCACAAGGGCTTTTTCGCTGCTTTTTGCCATTTACCCGAACCTTGCCGTAAACGCCGCGACATGCCCATTAAAACGCAAAAAATTGCTTTTTCGCAGTTGTAAACGCCTGCGGGATATGGTATATTACCTGTGAGATGGTTGACTTGGTATGGAGAAACGGAATATGAAAAAGTTTCTGTATTGGAACGCCCCTGAACGGGGTATTGTATTTGCGCTTGCGTTGTTGTTATTTGGCAGTTGGAGCTTGTGGAGTATATTGATCTTGTCCGGCGGATTGTCTCCTGTGTTTATGGGATTAATCGCTTGCGGATTTGAAGGAACAAGTCTTGCGGATAAAATTCCATGGCAATCTTTATTGTTTGCTTTACCATTGTTGTTTCTATTTTATTTTCTGATACAACTTATTCATGTGATCATATTTTACAGAAAACAGCTTCTGAAACAATGGAAATGGTTTCCTGTTTTGTTTGTATGTATGGCGTTATGTGGAATTGGAACGATTCTTTTGTTTCTATTGATACACTCGTGGTGTACTATATTTTCGCATTACGGGGATACTTCGATGTTTTTCAGCACCCCTCCATCACCTTTATGGCTTTATGCCGGTTGCTGTGCCGCATGGGGAGTGTTTCTAACAGTCAGTAAAATTGCTGCAAATCTCGCCTCCTGTCGTTGGTATAATGTTTATGGACGCGGTACTATATGTGTTTTGATTTTATTTGGGTTAACGTATCTGGTATCTGTGATACTGGCGGTCAACAGCAGTTGTAAAACAGAAAAAACAGCAGAAGAAGTAGGGCGTTTTTTCGGCAAACCTTTGACTGCAGAAGCCTTAAAAAACAATTACTATCGTGGACACCAAGCTGATGAGAATTTCTGGAAAAAGGTTTCAGTTCTCCGTGATACTGTAAAGAGTGAATTACCTGAAGAGATTTCTTTTAAATTCTCCTCCGGGGCGGAGGATTTTTCTGCGGCAGAATTACGGACCATAGAAAATATTCTTGGAAAATCAAAAAGTTTTGCCCAATGGCAGCAAATGTTTTCTCAAGAACTGCCGGTTTTGAAACGAGATTATTCAACGGGCAAACTTTCATTTCTCAGAATGCCCGAATTTGTGTTGCTCCGGGATTTTTGCCGTCTGGAGCTGATTCAAATCCGCCTTGCAATTCTTCATAAGAACAAAAAACCGGCGATGATATCCATTGAAAGAATGAATTATGTTTATCAACACTTGTCCCGCGACAAAATCCTGATTTCCGGATTGGTTTTGATTGCAATAGAAAAAATTCGTCTTGCAGGAGTGGAACAGTTGCTTAACTCCGGATTTTTAACCGCAGAAGAACTTTTTAAATTCAAAGCTGATATAGAAAAGCGACTCGCTGATTTTCCGGAATTTCATCGGCAATATATTCATGGAGAAGGGACTTTTACAACCGATGTTACGCAAATGATTGCTCACGGTCAAAATGTAAAGTTGTCAGAGGATGAGCCTGACAATTTCATTCCGGCAATGTATCCGTACCGTTGGCTTGCTCCGGCAGTTTGGTATACAATGACCCGCAACCGGGAAACTCTGATAAAAGTTTATAAAGTCAATGACTTTACCGAAGTAAATGATTTGCATGATCAAATTGCAGCTCATACCATACTTGCCCGGATGCTTTTGCCGTCACTGCCAAGTGCAGGCAAGCGTTTTCACGAGTTGGAGATGGCTTATCGGATCATAAAGACCATTCTTGAGTTAAAATACAGTCAACTGCAAAACGGAAAATTCCCGGAAAAAATTGATTTGCCGGTCGACTGGTTCTCCAAGCAAAAATGCCATTATGTCATAGATCGAAAAAAAGGAACGATCAAAATCTGGAGTGTCGGGCGTAATTTGAAAAATGACGAAAGGGTGTCCGATAAGAGCGGAAAAGATGATATAATATACTCTGTTGCCGGAGCAGAAAAATGAACATATTTTCCATAATAATCAAAATTATTGCTTGTTTTCTGCTGATGTTTTTTGATCTTGCTGCTTTTGGTTTCGGATTGGATAGTCTGGCTGGTGGCGGCGAACACAGCACCACGGCAAGCTCTATAACAATGTGTTTATCGCCGGAATCATTTTATATTTTTGCGGAGTAATAATGTCATGAAAATATCTGGAAATAATACTGAAAAATGCAAATCTGAGTTCAACGTTGCAAAATTTGTAACAATCAGT
>JAZQYS010000646.1:0-1623 GCA_045633645.1 Victivallaceae bacterium
TAAATTGTGGCAAACCTTTGCAGTTTTTCTGCCGATAAAAAGCGTTGGTGTTATGGGCGACGAACGCAGTTACGACTATTGTATAGCTTTGCGGATCGTTGAAAGCAGCGACGGCATGACCGCCGATTGGTATGATCTGCCTACCGGACTGGTAAGAAAAATATCCAGCCGGATCACCAATGAAGTCGCCGGTGTGAACCGGGTGGTTTATGATGTTACCAGCAAACCACCCGCAACTATTGAATGGGAATAAATTATGACTGCTGTAATTGATTATGGCGCAGGCAATCTGACCAGTGTTTTGCTTGCTTTGAAATTTCTTGGCGATGATCCGGTGATCACCGACGACCCGGCACTTTTGGAACAAGCTGACCGGATCATCTTCCCCGGAGTGGGTTCCGCTGCCAGCGGCATGGAGGGCTTGAAGCGGAAAAATCTGGATGCGGCTCTGAAAAAATGCTGTATACAAAACAAGCCCATATTGGCAATTTGTCTTGGTATGCAAATGCTCCTGGAGTTCAGCGAAGAAGATGATGGTGTTAATGGACTTGGCTTGTTTCCCGGTAAAGTGAAGTTATTTGATTTCCCGCCGGAACAACGCATAAAAGTACCGCACATGGGCTGGAACACGGTTCGGCAGAATGAACATGTACTCTGGAAAAATATCCCCGACAACAGTGCTTTTTACTTTGTCCACTCTTACTATGTATCGGCAGATAACGCTTCCGACATTGCCGGAATTACGGAATATGGCGGTTTTGAGTTCGTTTCAACCGTGGCACGGAAAAATCTTTTTGCCACTCAATTCCACCCGGAACGCAGCGGTGAAATGGGATTGCAGTTACTGAAAAACTTTTTGGAATGGGATGGTTCATCATGTTGTTGAAGCGCTTGATCGTTTGTCTGGATGTCCGGAACCGCCGGGTGACCAAAGGTGTGAAATTCGCAGATAACCGCGACATCGGTGATCCGGTCGAATTGGCAAATTTTTATGCCCAAGACGGGGCTGACGAATTGATTTTTTACGATATCACCGCCAGTGCCGAACACCGTAAAATCGATATTGAAATGGTCAGAAGTGTGGCAAAACAAATTTTCATACCTTTCTGCGTGGGGGGCGGCATCAGCAGCGTGGCGGATATGCGGCAAGTGATCCTTGCCGGAGCCGACAAGATTTCGGTCAACTCCCTTGCGGTCAGAAATCCGCAGATCCTTACCGAAGGAGCCAAAGCCTTCGGCAGACAATGTATCGTTCTGGGTATGGATGTAAAAGCCGTAGAGAAAACCTCTGCGATCCCCTCTGGATATGAAGTTTATATCGAAGGCGGCAGGGTCGCCACCGGACTTGATGCCGTAAAATGGGCGAAAAAAGCCGTGGAACTGGGTGCCGGAGAAATTTGCCTCAATGCCATTGATACCGACGGGGTCTGCAACGGGTATGAACTGACCATAACCCGGATGATTTCCGAAGCTGTTGCCGTGCCGGTGATCGCTTCCGGCGGCGGCGGCAAAGTCGAACACCTTGCTGACGCTCTTCAGCAGGGCAAAGCCGATGCAGTGCTGGTTGCCTCCATGGTACATTCCGGATCATACCGCTGTTCTGAAATAAAACAGCAGCTTACA
>JAZQYS010000647.1:0-4938 GCA_045633645.1 Victivallaceae bacterium
GTTTGCCTGCCGCTGTCTGTTTTGACTCGGGCGATGATTTACCAGTGGGTAATGCTGCGCGCAGAGGTACCGCAAGGGTAATGCTTGGCAACTTGATAGCAACGGGGGTATGCAGTCTGCGCTGGCGTGACGCTTGCATAAGACTTATAAGACTTATAAGACCTATAAAATATGATGATGGGGGCACCCGTCTTCGCCCTGGCGGGCTACGCCGCGGCAAGTCTTGTTATACCCCGTGGGTTTGCATGCCGCTGTCTGGTTTGGCTCGGGGCAAAGAGTTACCGCAGGGCAATGCCGCGCGCAGAGTTACCGCCGGGGGAATGCCTCACCTGCCCTTGGGGCTATTTGCTCCGGGAGCTGTGGTCAAACAATAATGCAGTTTCATCACAGCAATTCTGCTTTTTGCATTTGGAGCAGTCACTCCAAATCTTTTGCGGAAACATTTCCTTTGAAACAGTCAGGAATCCCATCTTGTGGAAAAATCCCGGCTGTTTGGTGAGTGTGAACAAACTCCATTTACCATCCGGATAAAGCGAATAAAGCTGATTCAGAATAAAGTCAATCAAAACCCGTCCGACACCCTGCCCCTGCATATCAGGAGCAATGACCAGTGAACGCACTTCCATCAACTTGTTGCCGAAATCTCTGACCGCAACACAGCCGCACAATCTCCCGCCGCAAAAAGCAACTCTGAAATTCTTTATGTAAAAAAGAATATCTTCTACACTGCGCTGCAATACTGTGCCGTCTGCAACATACAACTCCAACAGAGCATGTATGGCAACAGCGTCATCCGGACATGCCATCCGGACAGATATCCCCTGCCCCGTCATTTTTCTTCTGCAACCGTTTCTTCTTCTGCGGCTTCAACAAAGTTTCCAATCGCACGGAACTTGTCATAACGCTGTTTGCGCAGTTTTTCCGGAGCGAATTTTCTGAGCGCTGTCAAATGTTTTTCCAACGCTTTGCCGAGAAACTCTGCCGCTTTTTTGAAGTCGCGGTGCGCGCCGCCGAAGGGTTCTTCAATAACCTGATCGGCGATTCCAAGTTCCATAAGTTTATCAGCAGTCAGCTGCAGCGCGTCTGCCGCCTGAGAAGCGTACTTGCGGTCTTTCCACAAAATCGCAGCACAGCCTTCGGGCGTAATAACTGAATAATAGGCGTTTTCCATAACAAGAATACGGTTTCCTACACCCAGACCGATGGCGCCGCCGCTGCCCCCTTCCCCGATGATAATTGAAATCACGGGAACTTTCAGAGCAAACATGTCACGCAGATTAACTGCAATGGCTTCGGCAATATGACGCTCTTCACTGGCAACGCCGGGGAAGGCTCCGGGAGTATCAATAAACGTTACAATCGGAACACCCGCTTTGTCCGCCAGACGCATAAGGCGCATCGCCTTGCGGTAGCCCTCAGGTGACGGCCAGCCGAAGTTGCGGTAAACGTTGTCTTTCATGTCCCTGCCCTTCTGGGTTCCGACAACCATGACAGGCACACCTTTGAACATGGCAAATCCGCCGACGACAGCGTGGTCATCTCCGAAATGACGATCTCCTGCAAGCGGCGTAAAATCTGTAAACAGTGCCTCTACATAATCCAGCGTATAAGGACGCTCCGGATGACGGGACATCTGAACACGCTGCCAGGGGGACAAGTGGGTATAGATATCTTTGGTCATCTCTTCAAGTTTGACAGTCAATGCCTGAATCTCAGTACTGACATCAATATTGCTGCTTTTTGAAAAATTTTCCAATTCCGCAATTTTTCTTTTCAGCTCAGAAAGAGGCTTTTCAAATTCCAGATAAAAGTCTGCCATTTTTTATATCTCCAAATATTTTGTATAATTTCAATCAGTAATGCACACCCGCGTACCGGAAGGAACCAGATGATACAGCATTTCAACATCAGCATTTCTCATCCGGATACAGCCGTTGCTCAAACTGCGCGTTACGGTTGTTTCATCAGGAGTGCCGTGTATGCCGAATCCTGCACGCTGACGCTGTGTCTTGTGCGAAGGATTCATTTTGAGAAAATAATCCCCCAGCTGATTTTCCTTTTCACCGTGTTTGAAAATCCTGCCGTCCGAAGTACGGTATACCGGATGTTTCAAACGCTCGGAAATGATAAAATCTTCACTCGGAGTTTTGTTGTCTCTGCCGACGCCGATATCAAATCCTGCAAAAAATTTGGCGTCTTTCATTAAAATAAGAAGTCTGAAGTTTTTATAAACGTAAATGCCCCACTCACCCTTTAAAACGGTCAGTTTCTGTCCGATTTGAATGAGATTGGCACGGTTGATTTTGTTTGCTTTCATCAGTGCGGCAACGGTTGTATGGTTTTTCCGGGCAATGACACCCAGCTGATCTCCGGATTTGACCGTATGACGGAATGCAAAATCATCTGTTGTATCCCGGTTCAGAAACCGCTGCCAATTCGCCTGAGTTAACAGAGAAAGAACTTTTCTGAACGGCAGAGAACCCATTGTGAGATTTTCCATCAATGCATTTCCGCGCCGGGAGACTTCTGAAAAATTTTTCTGTCTGAAAAGCTGTTCCAACTCAGCAATTTTGCCTGAAGTTTCTGCATCCGTCTTTTTTTCTTCAGGAATAACAGGCTTGTCTGAATCAGGAGAAATGTCTCCCTTTCCGGGAATACCTTTCTGCGGAATCCCCCCCTGCCCCCGCGGCGTTAAAACCGGTTCCCGGACAGCAACGGGATTGGAAACTTTTTTGCCGGAGGGCAATGCTTTTTTCTTTTCAACTTTCCGTTCCGGGGATTCCGGAACGCCGGTTGTTTTTTCAGGAACATGTTTTTCTTCAACAGACGCTGCCGGCTGATTTTTTGTATTTCCCGGAACGGCTTTGCCGGATGAACGGGGAAGTGTTAACCAGATAACAAGTCCGGTCACAATTGCGACAACAAAAAAAATACAACAGAAACGGAGTTTTTTGCCCCCGGACAAATTCCGTTTGCGACCATTCTGGTAAAGATCATCAAAGTCCACTGTATTTCTCCATTGTTATTAAAAAACACTGCACTGCGCAGTTTTTTACTGACACACTTTGCCATTATTGTAATATACTTCCAAATAATCATCTTTTCAAGACCTTGCATAAATGTAAGTAGCATTGTATATTATAAAAGACGTTTTCCGGCAGTATTGTTCTGCTGAACTGCTGCAAAAAAATATAAAACAAAGTCTAAGGATTAAAAAAACATGACGACACTGGGAACATCATTGACAGAGTCGGCAGTCAAAGTTATGATGCTTGGCTCCGGCGAACTCGGCAAAGAAGTTATTATTGAATTCATGCGTCTGGGTGATGAAGTCATCGCTGTTGCCCGCTACCCCAACGCTCCCGGTATGCAGGTTGCTCACCGCAGCTATGTGATCAATATGCTCGATGCAAATGAATTGCGTAAAGTTATTGAAACGGAAAAACCCGATTATATCGTTCCTGAAGTGGAAGCCATTGCAACTTCTGCCCTGCTGGAACTTGAAAAAGAGGGCTTCAACGTCATTCCGACCGCCCGTGCAACTTATCTTACCATGAACAGAGAAGGCATCCGCCGTCTTGCCGCTGAAGAACTGGGTATCACCACTTCAAAATACCGCTTTGCCGCCACCCATGACGAGTTTGTTGATGCGGTAAAAGAAATCGGAATTCCCTGTGTCGTCAAACCGATTATGAGTTCTTCAGGTCACGGTCAGAGTACCGTCAAGTGTGAAGATGACATCGAAAAGGCCTGGCAGGAGGCTCAGTCCGGCGGACGTGCCGGTGCCGGTAAAGTCATTGTTGAAGCTTTTGTCGATTTTGATTATGAAATCACTCTGCTGACTGTCCGTCACGCCGGCGGAACCAGCTATCTTGAACCGATCGGACACCATCAGGTTGACGGAGATTATCAGGAATCCTGGCAGCCGCAGGCAATGTCCCCCGCCGCCAAAGCCAAAGCTCAGGAAATCGCCGGAAAGATCACTTCCGCTCTGGGCGGCAGAGGTATTTTCGGTGTGGAAATGTTCATCAAGGGTGATGAAGTTATTTTCAGCGAAGTCTCTCCGCGTCCCCACGATACGGGTATGGTCACGATGATTTCTCAGGATCTTTCTGAGTTTGCACTTCACGCCAGAGCCATTCTCGGCTTGCCCATTCCCAATATCTGTTTCCACGGACCCTCGGTTTCCAAAGCAATCGTAGCCCGCGGAACAAGCAAAAAGGTGGCATTCGGCAATCTTGAAAAAGTCCTCTCCCGTCCCGATACCGCCATGCGCATTTTCGGAAAAGGCGAAGTCAACGGACACCGCCGCGTCGGCGTGCTGCTTGCCAGAGACGAGTCTGTTGAAAAGGCAAAAAAGACCGTCTTTGATATGTACGACGATCTTGAAGTAATCCTGTAAAGGCACATATTTTCACCGTTTTTCCTGCAGATGAAGTAAAAGCTGATTGCAAATAAAGGAAAACGGTGTATATTTTATCTAACGTGAAACTTAACTCCCAAAGAAAATAAAGGATAACAAGTTATGGCAAAAAGAAGATATGCTGTGTGCGGTGTTTCCCAGCGTGCAATCGGAATGTATATCAAACCGATGCTTGACGAATTCACCCATTGCGCGGAGCTTGTCGCTCTGCTGGACATTGACCCCCTGCGTTTCAAAGTCTGCAAAGAACAGGCTCCCAAATCTGCGGATGTTCCCGAATATCTCGCAGCTGATTTCGACAAAATGATCGCTGAAACCAAACCCGATGCCCTGCTGATTGTCAGCATGGACTGCACACATGTTGAATACCTCGTCCGCGGTTTGGAACATGATCTGGATGTCATCAGTGAAAAACCGATGACCACCAACACCGCAGATGCTCTGCGCGTTCTTGAAGCAGAATCCAAATGCAAAGGTAAAGCCATCTGTACCTTCAACTACCGTTACAACCCCAT
>JAZQYS010000648.1:0-8613 GCA_045633645.1 Victivallaceae bacterium
GTTTATCATTTTAAAATTTCAGTGCCTTTCTGATATTTTTCACTGATTGGAAACAGTCTTGCCAAACCTGATTGAGACCATCCAGAACGGCATCCGCTGCAGTTTGATCCATGGTGTTTCCTTTGAAAAGCTCTGCAGCGATTTTCAGCGCGCCCCAAACTGAAGAGAAGCGCGGATTTTCCAGTCCGAATTGGACTCCTCCGGTGTTGGCAGGACGGCGGACATTGCATGTTAAATTGAAAACCTGCCGGAACAATTCCTCTGAACGGTAAAACAACGCACCGCCGCCGGTCAAAACACCACCGGATTCCAGATTCCGGGGGGCGTTGACTTTTTGCAGACTGTCGTTAATATACTCAAAAATTTCGCGCAGACGGCAGTCGATGACTGTTTCAAAACTCGTTTTGGGGATTCTGCGGATGTTGCCTCCGTGAACTTTTATTTCAATATCTTTATTGTTGGCAAGTTTTTCGGCAAGGATACCTTCGGAGATAAGTTTCCGGCAGAGGTCTATTTTCAAATTCAATGCGATCGACAAATCATTTGCGACATGTTCCATGCCTATTTGCAAAACGCCGGAGGCTTGGATCCCGTTGTCACATTCCAACAGATATTCCGTTGTTCCGGCACCGATATTGACCAGCAGAACGCCCTGTTTGCGTTCTTCTGCTGTAAGCAGCGCAATATCGTCTGCCAGAGGCGAAAACACCAGTTCCAGCGGGATATTTTCAAACCCGGAATCCGCCACCAGTTTGCAGAACGCATTGACACGGGTTGTGATACCGCGGGCGATGTGAACATCAGCTGCCAGCATGGTTCCTCTCTGCCCCAGCGGGTCGGTGAAAGTTCCGTTGTTTTTGCCGGGCATAGTGAAACGGGTGGTGGCTTCACCTACTATATAACTGGATTCGTCTTCTGCCGATATACGAGCGTTTTTAACCGCTTTTTCCATTTCAAATTCGGTAACAATCTGCTCTTCATTTTCAATGTTGCATGAGCCGGTATACATGCGGGAGGTTATGCCGCAGCCGGTAACGAGAATTACCACTTGACGGCAGTTGTTCAAATTTCCGCCGCTGGATTGGTCGGCAAGATCAAGTGCTGCTTTGAGCAGCTCTTTGATACCTTCATCGCGAATTTCTCCCTTGACGACCGTTCCCTGAGAGGGAACGATTCCTTTGCCGATGACTTCAAGGCGGCCGTCCGGCAGAATCTCTCCCACCAGAACGCAGATTTTGGACGTGCCGATTTCTATTGAACAGACAGTATTCCGTTTATTGAACATTGAAAAATATCCTCTTTTTTCAATTTTGTGCTGATTCGTTCAGATAATTGAGGGCGGCGGCGATTCCGGCATAGGAACTGATATCACGGCGGAGTGCGCTGCAGACGATTTGACATGCCTCCATCGGTTCTTTCCAGCAGAAACGCGGCAGATATTTTTTGATGGGGTCTGTGTAAAGATCTCCAACTGCCCAGGCAAGAGTTCCCAAAATGAGTTTTTCGGGATTCAATGCATTGATCAAAAGTCCCATCGCCTGAGCGTTGCGCAAAGCAATTTCATCCCAGAGTGCAACGGCATAGGGATCATTGGCGCGGACAGCTTTTTCAAGAGCAATCATATCCACTTTTTCAGGATCATTTCCGGCAAGCTGCATGATCATGCTGTCGGGTTTGTCTGCAAGTTCTTCACGCATACGCAAAGCGACGGCACGTCCGCCGGAGTAGGCTTCATAGCAGCCTTTCATACCGCAATTGCACTGTCTGCCGTCAATTTGAACGCAGATGTGTCCGATTTCTCCTGCGCTGAGGGCGGCACCGCCCCGGACGAGTTTTCCGGAAGAAATGATACCGCCGCCGATACCGGTACTCATGGTAAGATATACGAAGTTCTGACATCCTTTTCCGGCGCCGAAGAACCATTCTGCAAGAGCGCCGCAGTTGGCATCATTTTCAAAAGTTCCGTCAATGCCCAGAGCATTGGTGAGATATTCCAGAATCGGTACGTTGCGCCACAACGGGTTGTTGGGCGGTTCAAGCATGATACCGCGTTTTGCATCAGCGGGGAAGGGGGCTGAAATACCGAAGGCAGATACATCACTCATCTGCAAAGCGTTTTCCTGTACCATGCGGCGGGCTTCAGCTGCGATATGCGGCAGAACGTCTTCAGGTTTGGTGTTGATATTCGGCATCCGGTATTCACCGAGGATTCTGCCTGATTCTGTTCCCAATCCGATACCGAGTTTGGTGCCGCCTACGTCAAATCCGAGAAGTATCTTTTCCTTTTTCATTTTTTTCGCCTCTTTCAGAATTATGTCACTTGTAGAATATAATACAAGAATTATATTTTATAAAGTGACAAATCAATATTTTTTTCAAATAGGAGGAAATTTTTATGAATATGACCCTTTTAGCGGCGACTCCGGGCGTCTATTATGCCTTTCAGAACAGTGATACCGTCGGAAAAGCGATTGTGCTGATTCTTCTGGTCGGCTCCATTCTTGCATGGACGCTTATGATTGAAAAGTGTCTGCATCTGCGGCAGGCAAAACGTCAGAACGCGCGTTTTCTTGAAGTATTCAAAGCCAGAAATAAAAAACTGGTTTCTCCCGGACTTATCCGCGAAGGTATGAACAATGCCGGACCCCTGGCTGTCATTTATTCCGCAGGCGTTGTCAAACTTCAGGAGTTTTATCAGAGCGGAAACGGTGATGTTTACGGAGATAAAATGTCTGTTGAGCCCTGTAAACTTTCTGACGCCCAGCTCAATGCAATTGAAGCGGTGCTGGAGCGCGAAGTCTCTGCGCAGATTCACGAATTGGAATCCCATGTCGGCGTGGTCGCTACTCTGGTGAGTTTAAGTCCTTTCTGCGGATTGTTCGGAACCGTCTGGGGCGTTATGATGGCGTTTGCCGGAATTGCCATCGCCGGCAAGCCCGACTTTACGGCACTTGCTCCCGGTGTGGCGGGCGCACTTCTGACAACTGTTGCCGGACTTATTGTCGCCATTCCCTCTCTGGTCGGATACAACTTTATGAATTATTCAATTCGTGCATTGACTGTTGCCATGGATAACTTCACCGAAGAGTTCATGGTTCGTATCAAACTTGAGCAGGTTGCTCTGGATAAAGAAATGGAGTGATCTCATGGCGCGCAAAAGACGCAGACGTTACGAAATGAAGACAATGGATCAGATTGATATGACGCCATTGCTTGACTTGACCTTTCTGCTGCTGATTGTGTTTATGATCAGTATGCCGCTTATGGAGTACGGTACAAAAATTGAACCGCCTGCAATGAACAGTGATGAACTGCCTCTGGATAATATTAAAAGTGTGAGTATTACCGAAGCGGGAACGATTATGTTCGGCAATCAGGCGGTGACAAGAGAGGAACTTGTTGAAAAACTCAAAGTACTCAAGTCAACTGATCCTAAAATAAATCTTCTGCTGCGTGCGGATGGTTCCAGAAAGTACAACGATGTCATCAGTCTGATGGCATTGATCCGTTCCGCCGGATTTGCGGATGTTACACTTGTCACTCAGGCGGAGGATAAATGACACCTGATTTTTCAGATGATCTGCTGAATAAAGAACAGCGCAATAAAATCAATCGGAAATGGAAAATCCGTTCGGTTGTTCTGCTGCTGCATGTTTTGTGCATTGGTGTTCCGCTGTTATGGGAGGTGCTTGACAACTTTTTCCGTCCGCCCAAAATGAATGCTTTCAGGGTTAAAATCGGTCCGAAGGAATTGTCAACAGCTCCTGTTGTCGGACCTCCTGAACGCAGCCGTCCGGGGAGCAGTGCGCCCCCGCCGGAACCTGTGCTGCCTGCACCGGTGCGCCCGGAGATTCCACCGGAACCCAAGGTGACAATTCCCAAAAAGAAACCTGTCAAAAAAACGGTTAAGAAACCGGTAAAAAAGCCGGTGAAGAAGGCTGTTAAAAAGCCGGTGAAAAAGCGGCAGAATATCAAAAAAACAGTAAGAAAGCCTGTTAAAAGGAACGTCCCACGGCGCAGACAGCAGCCGCAGAAAAAGCGTGAAGAACTTTACCGTCCCCGTGGCGGAAATAATTTCAACCCTGCCGTTCCCCTGGGAACCCGTGACCGCGGACAAAAAAGGGGCAAGCAGGATAACCGTACTCCCGGAGGCGGCTTGACCGAGGCTGAAGAACAATTCAACCGCCGTGCCGGAATGTATCTGAAAAACATCTGGACACAGCCGCCCAAATCTCTGCTGGGTTCTCAGCTGCCTGAAGTTACGATTGAGTTAAGTATTGCCGCCGACGGCAGAGTTATCGGCAAGAGGATAACCCGTCCCAGCGGAAATCCTGCGATGGATCAATCTGTCCGCAATCTTCTTGAACGCTTGGACCGTATGCCGGCACCGCCCCGTGCGACAACGGTTGAATTCATCCTCGTCACCGACGAGTGAGATATCAGAAAATCATCCATTCAAGGAAACGGGTGACTTTATCCGGGGGACCAGTGACGGAAAAGCCTTCAAAACTGAAAGTTAAACGGGAGGAAGGCTTTTGGTCTTCGCTTGAAAGTTTGATGTCAATCGTGTAGAAGCCGCTCTCTTTGACGGCGAGATTTGAAAGACGTTCTGCAATCAACGGATCAAGCGTTTCGCTGAGCAGCTCTTTATCGGTTTTCAGACGGTTTATGCTTTCCAGAACCTCTTTTGCCTCCTCTTCATCAAGTCCGCAATAGGTGCGCAGGAGAAGTTCGTCTGCCGTAAGCAGACTGGGCTTGACGGGGATCGTACCGCAATTTTCGGGCGGTATCAACATGACACGGGTGAAACGTCCGTTTTTGTCCGGCGGAAAAAGTTCTCTTGCGCCGGGTATCCACAGCAGTTCCTCTCTGTACTGAGGTGCGCCGTTGCGCGGCAGGTTGTAAAGAGAAAGTTCCTCATATTCCCCCGACTCCATGCCGTCAGTCTTGACGTCGGTATCGGAGTCAATGTAGTCATCCAGTTTGTCGCGGAACTCCAAAAGTTTGTCGCCCCATTCGGAATCATCCTCAAAACCGTTTATCAGCCGGTTGATTGTCTGCGTATAGGCCGAAGACGTCATGGGGAATCCGCTGGAAGTATCTGTAATGACAAACTCAACCATCTCTCCGTAATAATCTATGACATGGGTCACGCCGTCGGCAACGTAACGGTCATATTCAAACTCCGCATAGTCCAGTTCTCCGAGGGTCACGTCATTGTTGAGGTAACGGTCTGCCGCCAGAAGATACTGCACACGGTTGCCCACGCCCTCCAAAATATACATGGATTTCTGCCGGCTGACGTGGGGCAGGATTTCAAATGTTCCTGTGCGTGAAAGTGCAAGTATTGCCGCTGTCAGCATACCGGCCGTAAAGATCAGCCCCAGAACCGCAACAAGAGCAGAACCGTTTTCTTTATTGCTCATTTTCTGCCTCCGGATGAATTACGGGTCTGCCGTCCTGAAAGACTGTCATTGGATGTTTGCTGCCTTTGTCCGAAAGTGCTGTCTTTGGCGATTCCGGCAAGGCGGCGCAGCCAGTATTCTTTTCTGCCGTCTGTCCATTCAACTGTCATGCGGATTGCAAGCGGCAGTGCTTCGTGTTCATCTTCTTCCCAGACTTCAAGCCATTCGATACCCTCTTCTTCGTCAAATTCAGCGTATTCAAAGGTGATGGCTGCGATATTTTTTGCGATGACTTCACGTTCAATGTTCTGTTCATTTTCTTCACTCCAGGGCAGAATCGGACTGTTGGAGTATTCGGCAATCAACTGTTCGTCTTCAAGCAGCAGACGGACGAAAAGAATTGCGCTTGAATCTTTGCCGTAGGTCCGGCGCAGCGCGGTGAACAACAGACTGTCATTGTTTCCTTCAAAAACGAAACGGGAGGTGTTTTCATCATCCATCCACTTAAAAGGTATTGCATTGCGGATGAGTGAATCAAAAATCCTGTCAATGGCAAGGCAGGTTTCAAGGCGGCTGATACTGCGCGCCGAACGCTGATAGGCATTGTAGAATGTGGCACTTGCCGTACCGATAATCATTGCCACGACCACCATAACTGCCATGGCAACAACCATTTCAATCAGAGTGAAGTTCCGCTTATTCATTGTTGGAATCCTCCGAATAACTGAAACGGTCGATAATGATGGATTCCACCGTTTTGTGGTCACGGGAACGTATCAACTCTATTTTGCACTGCTTGAGGGGGATTTGTCCCGTTAAATTTTCCAACTCTTCAGGAAGTCCCTCTGCGTCATCATAGGTGCAGTTGATTTCATAGTCGGGGTAGGGGAAAAACTCTGCGGGGATTTCAGTTGTTTCCTCATCATGAAGCAGCAGATATTCCGCCGCCTGTGTCAGCATGTGCATTTCCTGCCATTTTTCTGTTGCCCGGCTGATTTTAAGCTGAGAACTTATGGCAAGCTGGAGCAGTCCGCCGATACTGATTGCAAGGATTCCCAGTGCAACGACAATTTCAATAAGTGTAAAATTTTTTTCTGTCATTGCAAAAGTCCTCTTTCATATTCAGATTTATCCATGACGGAAAGTCTGCCGGTAAGTTTGCTGATTTTGAAAATCCGTGCAAGTTCTCCGCACCTGAATTCCAGATGTCCGGAACCGGAACCGCCGCCATCCGGAAAGAAACGGAAAATTTCCAGCTGTTCACCTGTCATAAGAGAGTCTTCCTCGCCGTTTTCTGTGGTGAACTCTATGCTTTCAGGCAGACGCCATTCAAGTTTTGCGTATCCCCCGGTTCTGCCGTAGGGATTTTCGGGGTCATCGTATGAATATTCTTCTTCCTCTTCTGTTTCCGTGTCGCGGGAAGCGTTTTTGTTGTCCTTGCCGGGCATCTGAAATTTTTCATGCTTGCCGGGGGCGGCTGAAAAAGCCTTGATGTCCGGATCATAATTGATGACCCAGTCCCGTCCGGTTTCGCAGGCGCGGTAACGGACTCTTGAGCAGTAGGAACGAAAGTCCAGTTCCATGTTTTCCAGAGCGCGCGCCGGAGATTCCTTGCGGAAAACTGCAACGACCAGCGACACGGTCAGTACGATGATTGATATCGTTACAACAAGCTCTATCAATGTAAAAGCACTCTTCCGGAAGGGACGCTTTTGACATTGCAAAGAGGGGATATCTAAATCATCGGTACTGAGCATGAAGCAACTCTTTTCAGAAAAAAGGAATTATTCCCAATTGTTGATATCGGCGTTATCGCCTTCGCCGCCGGGCTGTCCGTCGGCACCGTAACTGGTCAAATCATAATCGCCGTGTTCTCCGGGACAGGCGTAGACATAGGCATTGCCCCAGGGATCTTTGGGAACTGACGGCTTGATATAGGGACCATTCCACTTTTCATTGTTGTCAACGTTTTCAACCAGAGCCTGAAGTCCGGTATTGCCGTCAGGATAACTGCCGACATCCAGACGGTATCCGGTCAGGGCGTCTTCAAGCAGTTTCATCTGGGTCTTTGCCGCCCCGATGTTGGCGCGTTTGACGTAGTTGAGGTAAAGCGGCGTGGCAACAGATGCCAGCGTTACCAGAATGACGATGACGACGACGATTTCAATAAGGGTGAAACCGGCGCGATGTTTGATGTTTTTAAAATTCTTTTTCATATTGAGCCTCCCTGACTGATTGAATTTATTTCCATCATTGCGACGAAAATTGATACGACGACAACAAGAACAACGACTGCAAGAAATACAATTACAGCCGGTTCGAAAAGACTTAACAACCGTTTGATTTTAAGACGGGTATCGCTTTCAAGGTTTCCTGCGATTTTTGTCAGCATTTCTCCGACGGTGCCGGATTCTTCTCCCACGCGCAGCATGGGGACTAAACTTGCCGGAACAAAACGGTTGCCGCGCAGAGCCGCTGAAAGTTTCTGTCCGCCTTTGAGTTTGCGGTCAATGCCGTCAAATTCTGCTGAAACAACAGGATTGCCGATAATACGTCCTGAAATGCGGACAGTTCTGATGATTTCAACGTGGTTGGCAATCAAAATTGCCATAGTGCGGATATATTTGCACATATCCAGGTCCACGGCAATGCGCCCGAAAAGGGGCAGGGCAACAATGATTTCGCTGACTTTGTATTTGAGTTTTTCTTCACCCAGAATATGTTTGAGTGCCTGCCAGATAACAAAAATACTCAAGGGTATCAGCCACCATGCCCAGGCAAAAAAGGAACTTGCGCCCATAAGAAAGAGCATGGAGCCGGGCAGATCACGTCCCATATCCACAAAAATCTTGGCAAAACGCGGTACGAATACCGTAAAAAGCAGCACGGTAACCGCAACGGTGATACCCAGAATTGCCAGAGGGTAGATTGAACTTGAAACGATAAAGTCGCGCAGTTCCTTTGTTTCACCCATAAACTTATAAAGTTCGTTGACCACAATCGGCAGACAGCCGGTTTCTTCGCCGCTTTCGATCAGATTGGCATAGTATCCGGGAAAGAGTGAGCCGTGTGAACGCACCAGTTCAGAAAACTTTTTACCCTCATGCAGTCCCTGTCTCAAACCGTTGACAAACGCTTTCTGTTCCTGCTCCTGTGCGCCCTCGGCGATAATGGCAAGTGCGCGTTCAAGCGGAATGGCTGAGTCAAG
>JAZQYS010000649.1:0-1574 GCA_045633645.1 Victivallaceae bacterium
CTTTTTTTGCAAAGCTTTTTTTCACCTGGAAAAAAAGCGCAGACACGGTTAAACCGCTGTCGGGGAAACGCAGTTCAGGGGCGATTTCAGACAAAGGCTCCAAAACAAAAAGCCGCTGTTGAGCGCGGGGATGAGGAATGATTAAATCATCTTCACAAATAATTTCTCCGCCGAAAGTGATAATATCAATATCAAGCGTGCGCGCTTCTCTGCTGGAGTGCTCAGCGGGACGTCCGGACTCATGTTCAATGCGCTGAGTCAAATTCAACAATTCCCGCGGAGTTCCCTGCCAACTGCCCAATACCGCCATATTTTGAAAATCAGGCGTCCCGGGAACGCAGTCAACGGGAGATGTCACAAATACACTGCTTTTTGCCGTTATATAAAAATCACAGCGTTCAAGTTCTCTCAACGCAAAGGCAAAGGCACCCGGGACATCTCCCAGGTTGCCGCCGAACATTAAACTTACTTCAATCATATTTTACCGTAAAGGGCAAGCATACCCAGCTGTTCTTCAATTCGCAGAAGCTGATTGTACTTGCAAATGCGTTCACTGCGGGAGAGGGAACCGGTTTTAATTTGTCCTGCATTAACACCGACAGCAATATCGGCAATGGAACAATCTTCAGTTTCTCCTGAACGGTGACTGATGACGGCGGCAAAATTGTTGCGGTGCGCCAACCCAATTGCATCAAGCGTTTCAGTCAAAGTTCCGATCTGATTGGGTTTGATCAAAATGGCATTACCCGCTTTTTCGGCAATACCGCGCTTGAGAAGTCGGGTGTTGGTGGTGAATAAATCATCTCCGACAAGCTGACAACGCTCTCCTATGGCGGCAGTAAGACTGCTCCAGCCTGTCCAGTCATATTCGGACATACCGTCTTCAATACTGTCAATGGGATAACGTGAAATCAACTCTTTGAGATAATCAATCTGTTCACTGCTGCTGAGAACTTTGCCTTTTTCTCCTTCAAAAATCCGGTAGTCATATACGCCGTCTTTGTAAAACTCACTTGCGGCACAATCCAGAGCAAGGGTGATATCCTTTCCGGGAACAAAACCGCATTCTTCAACGGCCTTTAAAACAGTATCCAGAACTTCAGTCACGCCTCCGGAAAAATCCGGAGCAAATCCGCCCTCATCACCGACGGCGGTGGAAAGTCCCTTATCGGAAAGAATCTTTTTCAAACGGTGAAAGACTGCCGCACCCATTTTCAACGCTTCGGCAAAACAGTCTGCGCCGACGGGACGGATCATGAACTCCTGAAACGCTACCGGCGCAGGGGAGTGACTTCCCCCGTTGACGATATTCATCATGGGAACAGGCAGAACTTTGGCATTGCTTCCGCCGAGATAACGGTAAAGCGGCATTTTAAGGTGCGCGCTTGCCGCATGAGCAACCGCCAGAGAGACGGCAAGCATGGCATTGGCGCCGAGTTCGGATTTATCAGAAGTACCGTCAACTTCAATCATGGTTCTGTCAATACCGATCTGATCAAGGACATCCATACCGGTGATTTCGGGGAGAATTTTCTGTTCAACATTTTCAACGGCTTTGAGAACACCTTTTCCGC
>JAZQYS010000650.1:0-11078 GCA_045633645.1 Victivallaceae bacterium
GTTTTCTCCGCCGTTTTTTCAGCGGTCTTTTCTTCCGCTGAAGTTTTGCCGGCTTTACCGTCAACTTTTTCAGAGAGAGATTTTTTCTTCCCGTTCTCCACAAGAATACGGTAACGGGCATAGAAATCCATACCCCAGCCGACAAGTTTGCCGTTCTCAAAGACCAGCGGCAGACACTCATCCTCAGTCACAAATCCGTCTGCCCAGACCTGACCGATAAAATAATACCAGACATCAGGCTTGCAGAAAGATTCATCCTGCAGAGGAGTCCCCATGATTTCCAGCACTTCAGCCTTGGTCATGCTGATACGGAGATTTCCCGATTTCTGCACCGCCTCAGTTACAGCAGGAGTGCATCCCTGAAAACAAAGTGCAGCACACAGTACGGCCAAAGCAACAGTACAACGCATCATAAACAGTCCTTTCAAGAACGGCAGCAAAAAATCTTACTCTGCGGAAAATTCGTCTTTTCCGGCGCCGCATTCGGGACATCCCCAGGTATCCGGAATATCCGCAAAAGCCGTTCCGGGAGCAACACCGTTATCGGGATCACCCACGGCAGGATCATAGACATAACCGCAAACTTCGCACACATACTTTTCCATTTTTTTATTCTCCATTTGGTTATTGGCACCGCTCAATCAAAGCAGCACCGAGTTTTTTACCGATTTCCGTCATCTTGCAGAGATCCTCTGCAGACGGCATATATTTGACCTGAAAGAGGGGTTCAAGCTGTTCTGCGCCCATGGCTTCAAGTTCGGCAGAAATCTGCTTGGCACCCTCACCGCTCCAGCCGTAAGAACCGAAAGCAAAGCCGATTTTGTTCTTCGGACGCAAGCCTTTGACGTAGTTGAGAACATCCGCCATTTTCGGGAACATCTGATTATTCATCGTCGGCGCACCGAAAGCAATCAATCCGGAACGGGCAACCTCTGTCATCACAGCACTGCGGTCATTGGCTTCAAGATCACAAAGCTGAACTTCAACGCCCGCAGCACGGATACCCTCTGCCAACGCAAAAGCAAGTTTTTCAGTGGAATGCCACATGGTGGAAAATGCCACCAGCGCACGCTTGCGGTACTTCTGTTCCGCCGCATCACGGTAAAGATTCAGAATCCAGTCAAGATCCTGCCGCCACAACGGACCATGGTCGGGCGCAATAATTTTGATATCCAGATTCAAACCCGGCAGGGAGTCCAGCAGACCGATAACGCGGTCAGACTGGAGATTGAGGATATTGGCAAAATATTTGCGCGCCTCATAATCCAGAACTGAAATATCGCATTCATCCGCCCACATGGGGGATGCCGCAAGGTGCATACCGAAAGCATCCTGAGAAAACAGCACCTTATCCCGGTCATAGAAACTTACCATGCTGTCGGGCCAGTGCAGCATTTTGGTATCCACAAAGGCAATATTGCCTGCGCCCAGAGAAATGCTGTCCCCGGTCTTGACAGTGGTGATATTTTCAAGTCCGTAATAGGCTGCCAGTGTTTTGGTGCCGGCAACTGACGCAAAAACCTTTTCAGGCTTTGTTGCGGCGATGATTTCAGGAAGTCCGCCCGAGTGGTCGGGTTCGGAGTGATTTGAAATCACATAATCCACCTTTTCCGGATCAATGACACTGGCAATACGCGCCAGCATTTCAGGGACAAAAGGCGCCTTGACCGCATCAATAACGGTCACCTTTTCGTCAATCACCAGAAAGGCATTGTAAGAAGAACCACGATTGGTTTCGTATCCGTGAAAATTGCGGACACTCCAATCCCGGGCGCCGACCCACCAGACATTGGGAGAGACCGGCACGGCATCAAAACACAAATTACTCATTATTTTTTCCACAAACCATGTTTATTACAATATTCCCTGGCAACGAGTTTGTCGCTGTAAGGAATCTCAAAAAATGCTTCAGGGGGTTCACCGGGATTCAACTGACGGCGCATGACAACGCTGCCGCTGGTAACTTCGATCCAGGCGATATAGTGTTCTTCAATCATCGGATGAGCGATTTCACCGACCTTGACCAGTACACCGTTGCCTTTTGCCTCAATGACGGGAACGTGCTTTTCAACAGCACCGTCGGAGGTGTTCTCTTTGAGCAGCTCCATCGGCTTGCCGCAGCAGGAAAAACCGCAACATCCGGAACAATTGCAGTCCTTGAGGACTTCAATCATGGCACCGCATTCAGCACAACGGCGGATTTCATAAGTTTTGTTCATTTTCTTTGTCTCCTCTTTTTTTATTTTCCGGACTTTTCCCAACAAAGTCCATACTTTTTACAGTACTCGTTCATTTTCTGTCTGCCCCCTCACACGCGGTGCAAACACCGGAAAATTCAATTTTACAGGAATCACACCCGATATGCGGCAGCAGAGCGGAAACTGTTTTATCCAGCACCGACAATGCTTCAAACTCCAAATCAGAGACCCTGCCGCAACAATTACATCTTTTATGATGGTGCGGAACAACATTTCCGTCAAAACGCCTTGCGCCTGCTCCGTCAAGCACCATAACGATTCCGGCATTCCCCAACTGTTCCAGATTGCGGTAGACAGTCGCCAGACTCAAATGAGGCATGGCATCGTGCAGCATATCATAGAGTTCCTCCGCCGTCGGATGACATTTCACCGAACGGAGTTTTTCCAATATGGCTTCCCGCTGACTGGAACGGTTCACGGTATCCTCCTGTTGTTGCCGTTTTCTTCTCTTTCCAAATATAGAATATAACTGCCTATTTCTGATTTTCAAGCACTTTTTTTACAAAATTGAAAACAATTCCTGATTTCAACAATTCTTTTTGAAGGATCTGTAAAAAGACAGACAGAATAATTTGCTCCACCTTTACCAATGATTGCAGTGGACGAGGGGGGAGCGGCACTCCTCGAGCAATAACTTGTCTTGTTCTTTTACAATATGTTTCGAGACAAATCCGTACTTTTCAAAGTTAAAAATCATCCCTTCTGTAAAATTCTCTTGACATGAGAAATTTTTATGCTATATTAATTGGTATAGACCAATCAAAAAAAATAAAATAAATTCAAGGATATTTTATGCTTCACCGGAAAAAAAAAGAACCGGCTTTCCTCGAAATCAGCCGCGAATTACTCAACTTGATCCGACAGGGGGAGTGGCAGTACGGGGATAAAGTTCCCAGTGAACGTACCTTGGCTGAACAGCGGAAAATTTCCAGAGGAACTGCACGACTTGCTTTGCAGGAATTGGAAAAAGGTGGTTATATCGAGCGCCAGGGTACCCGGCACTCCATTGTGGTTTCCGGCAATCGGCAAGACACTGTCCGTCTGGTATTTTTGAGCGATGCCACAGAAATCTCTCCTGATACAATGAGTTACAGCAATTGGACGCTGGCACAGGACTATTTCTGCGGCTTTCTCAATGCCTGTGCCGACTGCGGAGGACAGCTGGTTTTCCGATCGGTTCCCAGAATAAAATCAGTATCCGTCATGGAAAAATTGGTCCGGGAACTGGTCAACAACTGTGACGGCGTGCTGATGACCAACTCCATGCCGGAAACAGCCGAATACCTGATCCGGGAAAAACTTCCTGTTGCGCTGATTTCCCTGAACAACATTGCCGGTGCCTCCACATACACCTACGACCCCCGGAAGATCTGCCGGCAGGCAGCCCGGCTGCTTCTTGACAAAGGTTACAGAAAGTGCGGACTTATCGTTGCTGATGGCAGTCGATCCGCCATTGAGTACCGGGAAAAAATTTCCGGTTTCACACATCAATTTGCAGACGGACAACTGGAAATACTGCCGGAATACAATTTTGAGATCCCGGCAACTGAATTCGATGAAGTCTGCAGGATTCTCGATCAGAAATTACCTTGGGATGCGGCTGTTCTGCCGGATGTATTTTTGACATTCAGCCCGGTTTATTCGCTGGCATTTTACCGCCTTGCCGTGGAACGCAACTGGCATTTTCCCGACGATTGCGCCATTCTTGGTTACGGAAATAAACCCGATGAAATGCTGGCGGCCATTGCAAAACTCACTTATATTTCTCTGCCGTATTATGAAATCGGTTACAAGGCTGCTGCAGAAATGATCGAATCTGTACGCAACGGTCAAAAACTTCCGGAACTGACTTATTTGGATGCCCAAATAGTCAACGGTCAAACGATATAATTTTTTTAAGGAGATGGATGCAGCATGAAAAATTTCAGAATGATCGGCAGTTTCAGAAATGGAAAGAAAAAAACGTTTGAATTGGTTGATTTTTTTGCTTCTCGATCAGTTCATTCACTGCTTCCCCGGCTTTTTATGAAAATGAGGAGGGAGTTTGTACGGATAAACACGGTGCGTGCCGCCTGCAAAAACATCCCGCTTCATTCGGCGGATCCGTGCTTTATCCGATCAGCGTTCACGCTGATTGAACTGCTGGTTGTGATTGCCATCATCGCCATATTAGCAGCGATGCTGCTGCCGGCGCTGCAGCAGGCGCGGGAACGTGGAAAAACGACCCAATGTCTGGGAAATTTGAAACAAATCGGATATGCGGCAGATATGTATCATTCAGATGCCCGGGTACAGCGAATGCTCAAAACCGATGGAAAAGGCAGTTATTGGTGCAATTATCTTCAAAAACTGGGGTATCTGCCGGAATATCCCATGGTGAAACCCTACGATCCGGTCAAAGGAGTATTTTATTGTCCTTCCGAGATGCGGAAATTTGCAGCAAGCGACTATTCAAAAGGATGGTTCGGAACCCACTACGGAATGAACACTCTTTTAACTTATGATGTTTATAATGAGTCTGATACAAACAACTCCTCCAAGTGGCATCCCAAACGGGTGATGAATAACGCCTCCAAAACGATGTATGTAACTGAAAACCGACCCAATTCCGGAGCTGTTGTCACATATGATGTTGATCGCCAAAATGCCAAACCGACTTATTTCCGGCACAACGGCAACAAGGATATGAATACACTTTATTGTGACGGTCATTGTGATACGCGGAGTTTTCAGCAAATTCCCAACGAATTTCTGCTGGGAGTCACGGATACCTTCAAAAGATACTACTACTGGCGCGCCGCTTCCCGGACGGATTGGCTTGAACTTTGAGAAAATGAGGATTTACTGAATATGCTGAAATTCACTCTTCTGCTGACGTTTTTTTGGGGATTTTTCTCTCTGGCGGGGGCTGAACTTGTTTTTCATTTTGATTTTCGCGGCAGTGCCGGAAAAAATGCTCTGTGGGACAAAACAGGCAAACATAAAGCCGTTTTGGAAATAGGAAATTTTGTAGAGGATAAAGGCGGTTTGCGCATTGCACCACCAGCCCGGCTCTGGGTTGAAGATACGCGGAAACAAAAAGAAACTTCAGCCATGACCGTCATGGCCTGGGTCATGAAAAAAGGGACTCCGGATGCTTTTCCCATTTTATGTAAAGGGGAAGTGAACGGCGACATGGAGTTCAATTTCGGACTTGGTTACAAATATCCGGCACTGGCAATCAGAAACGATTCCCAAGCCTCTCGCAAAGATTACTGGAGCGGCATCTGGTATATCGGCAGAGGTTTCGGCGGGGGAACAAGGTACGCAGAAAAACATTGGTTGAAATCCGAAGATTCCCTTTTCATAAACCGTGTCAAAAAACATGAAAGCAGCGGAGAATGGCATCATGTCGCCGCCACATTTGACTGCGGCACTGTCCGCATCTACGTTGACGGCAAATTGACTGCTGAAAAAACAGGCGGTGAAAAGGAATTTTTACGTCCCACACCTCTGCCTTTTTGTATCGGCGGGATGCCGCTCAAAGGCAACCGGTCATTTTATCAAAATGCAGACGGTCTCCTCAACGATCTGCGTTTTTACGCCGGTGCCTTGACCCGGCAAGAAATTACAGAGGTGATCGCTTCCGAAGAAAAAAAATATTCAAAAAAACATTTTACCATTCCCGGCTGTACACATTTGGATACTCTGCCGCCGACAGGGGCTTATCTGCCGCCGGATATCGGCAGGCAATACGATCCCTGGATGGAAAAAACTTTACCGGCTACGGCTCAATTTGAGAAAAACCGTAAAAAAGTTATTCCGCAAAATTCTGTTGCAAAACCGGAGATCATACAGGTAAAAGGTCTGCCGCAGCTGAGAATCTCCGGTCAATTTCACGGGATGGCGGCCATTACGCACCGGTACGGAATCAGCAGCCGGGCTCATCACACCCGGAAATATCAAATGGCGTTCCGCAACTATGCGGCAGCCGGGATCAATTTGAATTCCCTCCCCATACGCTGCAAAGACTTTTGGCTGGGGCGCGACCAATACGATTTCAGCAGTATCGATTCCTGTGCAAAGTTGGCATTACAAGCCGCTCCGGACAGTGTTTTCATTGTCGAGATCCTGTTGGAAGTCCCTCTTTGGTTTATCCGTCAGCATCCGGAAGAATTGGAAAGATCTCTTGAACGCAGCAGGGTGATTCAGGAAAAAGCCCAATCTGGTCCCCTGGGGTCGGAACTTTGGGAAAAAGAGGTCAGCAAAATGCTTGATGTTTTGGTCAGGCATATTGAAAAGCAAAGTTATGGCCGCCGGGTAATCGCCTATAATCCCGGCGGCGGAGAATCAGCCGAATGGTATTGGCCGGGAGCTGTTTACAACAGGATACCGGGCTTTTCTGCGGGAACAATCAAATCTTTCCGGAACTATTTAAAAAAAATATACAGAAACGATGCCGAACTTCAAAAAGCCTGGGGAGACAACGGGGTTACTTTGCAGACCGCCCGCGGACCGGAAAGAGAAACATGGAACAAGGCAGCAGAAGGCGAATTTCTTACCCGCCCCGGCTCCCGTCGAATCATTGATTTCAGAAAATATATGTGTTACAGAACAGTCCTGAATCAGCGCAGTTGCGCTCAGGCGATCAAAAAGGCCTGCGACAATAAAAAACTGGTCGTTATTTTCTCCGGTTATGATCTTGCGGTGGATGCTTCAAAGATTTTCCACAGCGGTTTATCTTCTGCATGGGAAATACTCAATGCTCCTGAAATCGATATGACGGCATCTCTGCTTTCGTACAGCAAACGCCGGGCGGGAGATCATGGTTTGGATGTGAATCCTTTTACCGGTTCACACCGCTTGGCAGGGAAGATCCACTGGCAGGAAGATGATCCCCGGACACATTTGGCATTTACAACGAGCGCCGGAGCATCACAATCGCCGACAGAAACTTTGCAGGTCATGAAACGCTCCATCGCGCAAACGGTTGTTCGGAATACGCCAACCTGGTGGCGGTTATTTGAGAATTCCTGGTTTCATGAAAACAGAATCATCTCCACACTGCAGCAGGGAAACAAAATCATACAAAGTACAAAAGATGCGGATAAAAGTTCAACGGCCGGTGCCGCCTTTATCTTTGATGAGAAAAGCCATTTTGTTTTGTCCAAAAAATCGCCGTTGGCTGCAAGCTGCGGCACACCGCTTTATGCTGAATTGAAACAAGCGGGAGTGGCTTGTGATTTTTACTATCAAAACGACTTGTTCAATCCGGCAATGCCCGATTACAAACTGTACTTTTTTGCATTGAGTTATCAAATTTCAGAAAAGGAACGCATTGCCATTTTGCAGAAACTTGCCCGGAATAATGCCGTGGCCGTATGGCTCTACGCTCCGGGATATTTTGACGAAAATTACAAAGCAGACCTGAAAAATATGACAAATCTGACAGGTTTCAAGTTCAAAATGGAAAATCAGCACCGCGAAGTTATTTCCAGACCGGTAAAAAACAATCCTCTGTTTGCGGGAGGGGACAGGCTGCACACCGTGACACACCCGCTATTTTTCCCGGAAAACGGCGAAAAGATCATGACCGACAGCAAAGGCAACACCACTTTTGCCGTACTTAAAATGCCGGAATGGACCAGCATTTATTCTCTTCACTCTCTGACCCAAAAACAAATTGCCGCGATTTATAAATATGCCGGACTGCATGTTTACAGCCAGGCGCCTTTTTACTACTGGTTCAGCAAAGAGTTTATCGCAGTTCACGCTCGCCGGAAAACAAGCGGAGCTGAACTGAAACTCAATGGCAGATTTCATGTCAAAGAGATGTTTTCCGGCAAAGATTATGGTCCCGGCAGAGATCGTCTCATTTTGCCGCTTTTGGAAAAAGGGGAAACCCTTTTATTCCATCTGAAATAATTGTCCGCTGCATCACGCCGGCGGAATGGAATGCTGTTTTATTTGCCGCGGGCTTTGCCGTAAGGCCATTGGGGAATGTCCCAATGCCGCCAAAGCCCGTTTGCAGCAAACTGCCACGCCCCAGGTCCCGGAAGTCCCGGTCAAATTCCGCATATTGTCTTTTGGGGCAATCCGTCAACAAGCCAGAACTGTACTTTTGCGAAACAGATTTTATTCCAAAAAAACACTGTTCCGGAAATTTCAGCCTTGAAACAAAACACAACAGGTTGTATCTTATTCCCGTATTCAAAGAAAAACAGGGATATTTATGAAAAAAATCTGGATTTTTGCGGGAGAAGCCTCCGGCGACCTCTACGGAGCGCGTCTGGGAGAGGCTCTCCGGAAGCTTGCGGTAGAAAAAAATATTGAACTGGAACTTTCAGGCATGGGCGGTCCGAAGATGATGGCTTCGGGCATTCCCGTTAAAGTGGACTCCACAGAACTGGGCGTGATGGGCGTCATTGAAGTTCTGAAACTGCTCTTCACCTTTATCGGCATATACTTCAAACTGGTCCGCGCCGCACGCAAAGAACGTCCCGATGCAGTTGTGCTGATCGACTACCCCGGATTCAATTTAATGTACGCTCTTGCAATGTATTTCAGCGGCATCAAGGTCATCTGGTACGTCTGTCCTCATCTGTGGGTGTGGGGCAAATGGCGTCTGCCGGTTCTGGCAAAAATCTGCGCTAAAATGCTGGTTATTTTTCCCTTTGAAGTTGAAGTATTTGCGCCGACCTGCCTCAAAGCGGATTTTGTCGGACACCCGTTGATTGATATTGTCAATGAAAGAAAAGATCCCTCCATCGTGCGTGATCCCAAGAAGTTTCTGCTCCTGCCCGGCTCACGGGTCATGGAAATCAACCGCCTGCTGGAACCCATGCTTGATACCGTACTTCAACTGGCAAAAAAACATCCGGAACTGGAATTTCATATTTCCGCTCCCCGTGAAAAAATCGTCAGACTCTGCGAAGAAAAAATTGCTGTTTACCGCAAGAACAATCCGTCCCTGCCTGAAATAACTTTAAGCTGCGGCGATACCGGAAAATGGCAGCAGCTGGCAGGTACGGGACTTGCCGCAAGCGGAACAGTTACCGTTGAATCTGCCATTGCCGGACTTCCGCTGGTTGTCGGATACAGAATGAATCCCGTCACCATCCGTCTGGCAAGCTGGGTCGTCACCCTTTATCGCGGATACTTCACAATGGTCAACATCATTGCAAATAAAACCGTCTTTGAAGAATTTCTTCAACATCACTTTGTCCCTGAAGAACTGCTGGAGCCGATCGAGTCCATTCTGCCCGGCGGCAGACGCAGAGAAGAGGTTGAAACAGGTATGCGTGAAGTTGTTTCTCTGCTTTCACCGCAGGGCAGCAACGCCGCACAACAGGCAGCAGAAGCATGTTTTGAACTGATTAAATAAGGAGTTTTGTTATGGCAAATGACTTGAAACGTACCGACAATCTCGGAAACAGCAACAATCCCGATTTCATTCCGGCGGATTCCTGGCGGATTCTGCGGATCATGTCAGAATTTGTCGATTCCTTTGACTACATGGCAAGAATGCCCGAAATGCTGGTATCCGTCTTCGGTTCAGCACGGACAAAAGAAGACAATCCTCTGTATGATGAAGCTCGCAACACCGGGAAACTGCTGGTTGATGCCGGATACGGTGTCATCACAGGCGGCGGTCCCGGTATCATGGAAGCCGCCTCACGCGGTGCATTTGAAGCCGGCGGAACATCTATCGGACTTAACATTGAACTGCCGATGGAGCAGCACCCAAACACCTATCAAACGGATTCCCTTTCCTTCCGTTACTTTTTCGTCCGCAAAGTCTGTTTCCTCAAATACAGCACCGCATTGATCGTCTATCCCGGCGGATTCGGTACGCTTGATGAGTTGAGTGAAGTCCTGACCATGGTACAGACCCACAAAATCAATATGGTTCCGATTATTTTCGTCGGCAAAAAATTCTGGCAGGGATTCATCGACTGGACACAGAACACGCTGCTTGAAGAGGGCATGATTTCCCCCGATGACATGAACCTTTTCAAAGTGGTTGACTCCGGCAAAGAGGCTGTTGACTGGCTGGTTGAGTGTCACCGCTACGGACGCAGAGGAACCGTAAAATAATGGAACTTCTGCTCAGGGATATTGAAGAATTCGGACAGTTCACCGTCTTTGAACGGGGACTTGCCTGCAATACCCGTTCCGCCTATGAAACGGATTTGAAATCGGCGGCGGCGTATCTTTCCGCCGCCAAAAACATCACCTCCTGGCAGCAGGCAGATCGTGAAATGCTGCTGGATTATCTGGATGATTTAAGAGACAAATCTCTGGCAAGTGCCACCATTGCCCGGCATTTGATCGCCCTGAAAATGCTGTTCCGCTATCTGAAAAACGAGGGGCGTATTCCGGTAGATATCACAGAAGTCATGGATTCCCCCCGACTCTGGAAAATTCTGCCGGATTTTCTTTCTGAAGAAGAAGTTCTGGCACTGCTGAAAGCCTTTAAAACCAAAGATGATGATCCCCTTGAAGTCCGCAACCGGACAATTCTGGAACTCCTGTATTCCTCAGGACTCCGGGTTTCAGAAACGGCGGGACTGCAATTAAAATCCATTGACTTTGAACTTGAAATGCTGCGTATCACCGGCAAAGGCAACAAAACCCGTCTGGTTCCGATGGGCAAACCCGCCATGCGGCAACTGAAACGTTATCTTGAAGAGGCACGTCCGCAGCTGTCGGGGAACAATCCGGCAAATCCCGCCGTATTTCTCTCATTCAGAGGAAAACAGCTTGACAGGGAGCGCATCTGGCAAGTCGTAAAACTTGCAGCAGAACGGGCGGGAATCACAAAAAGCATCCATCCGCACA
>JAZQYS010000651.1:0-3198 GCA_045633645.1 Victivallaceae bacterium
CACATCGGGAATTGCACGGTCCTTGATAACGTAAGCGGCATAATCCAGAAAGTAACGGTCCATCATTGCCCTGAAATAGGCATTGGCATCGGTATTTTTACGGACTGCGGCCTTTCCGTCTGTTTCCGGAGCAGAAATTTCCGCAGAAGAAACCACTTCCATATTCTCCGGAGTCTTATCCAATTCATCACTCATATTTGGAGACCTCCAGATTTGTCATGATATATTCTTTGCGTTCAGGCGTATTCGTTCCCATGAAGAAACCGAGCATTTCCGGAATGTTACGCATATTTTCAAGCGTCACCGGCTGAAGACGGATATCCTGTCCGATAAACTGTCCGAACTCCTTCGGAGAAATTTCGCCTAATCCCTTGAATCGGGTAATCTCCGCTTTTTTACCCAGCTTTGCAGCGGCGGCATCCCGTTCACTTTCGCTGTAACAATAAATACTGTCTTTGGGCGTTGTACGCACACGGAAAAGCGGCGTTTCCAATATGTAAAGGTGTCCTGAAAGCACCAGTTGATCAAAGAATGTCAGAAAATAAGTCAACAGCAGATTACGGATATGCATACCGTCCACATCAGCATCGGTTGCGATAACAACTTTATCGTAACGCAGACTTTCTATATCCTCTTCAATCCCCAGCGCAAGCGTCAGGAACATCAGTTCTTCGTTGGAATAAATTTTATCGCGTTTCATACCAAAGCAGTTCAACGGTTTTCCGCGCAACGCAAAAATTGCCTGGCAATCCACATCACGGCAGACTTCAAGACTTCCCGCAGCAGAATTACCCTCGGTGAGGAAAATCATCGTATCCTTGGGTTCAACCTTACGCGGCCACTTGTCGCCGACATGATATTTGCAATCTTTGAGTTTCGGATTGCGGAGACGGGTCTTCTGCTGGCTCTCACGGGATTTTTTCTTGACCTCCTGGATTTCTCTGTGCATATGTTCGTTGCGCACAATTTTATCCATGATGATCTCAGCCGTTTCGCTGTGTTTGTAAAGATAGTCCGCCAGAGCATCCTTGACCGCCGCAACCACCGGTCCGCGGATATCAGTGTTGCCCAGTTTATTCTTGGTCTGGGATTCAAAAATCGGCTCCATCACCTTGACGGCAACTGCACCGATCAAACCGTCGCGCACATCATCCGCCTTATAATTTTTACCGGAAAATTCGTTGATTCCCTTAAGCACCCCCTCTTTGAACGCCGAAAGATGTGTTCCGCCGTCATGGGTAAACTGTCCGTTGACAAACGAAAAACTGATTTCCCCGTAGCGGTCGCTGTGGGTCAGTGCAAATTCAATCTCTTTTGAACGGAATGAGATGACATCATAAAGTTTCTCGTCCCCTGTTTCCGCTTCAAGCAAATCGTGCAGTCCGTCAGAGGAATAGTAGCGTTCGTTATTATAGTAGAGAGACAGTCCGCTGTTGAGATACGCATACATCCAGATACGTTTTTCAATGTATTCTTCTCTGTAAGCGTAGTTGGGAAAAAGTTCCGCATCCGGCTCAAATTCGGTATAAGTTCCGTTGCGTTCATCGGTATCGCCCTCTATGGACTCTTTAAGAATCCCCCTTTCAAAATACGCCTCACGGAATTTTCCGTCACGGACAGAACGGACTTTGAAAAATCGCGACAGAGCATTCACAGCCTTGGTTCCCACTCCGTTCATACCGATTGAGAACTTGAATGCCTCATCGTTATATTTGCCGCCGGTATTGATGATGGATACGCAATCCACCAGTCTGGCAAGCGGGATTCCCCGTCCGTAGTCACGGACTTTTACCCTGCCGTCGGCAACAGTGATCTCAATACGCTTACCGCAGCCCATGATAAATTCGTCGATGCTGTTATCCACGATCTCTTTGAGCAGAACGTAGATACCATCGTCCTGGTGCGACCCATCGCCCATACGTCCGATATACATACCGGGACGGCGGCGGATATGCTCCAGCGAATCCAGGGTTTTGATTGAACCATCATCATAAACGGGCGGCGTTGACATTTATTTACCGGAATACCTTTCAGCGTTTTAGCAATTTGCAGACAATACATCCCTAAAATATAACACTATCCCACAAACTTTTCAAGTTCTCCGCTTTTTTTCAGGTGAAAAAAAGCTTGGCAAAAAAAGCCGGGTAGCGGGGCGACGTTGCTGCCCCGTTTAAGGGATGTGTCCCTTAAAAATCCCTCACAGATTGACCTGGGAGAAATTCCAGGTGAAAAAAAGCTTGGGCCGAAACGTCGGCTTCGCAAACAAGCCTTTGAGTATGCCCTGCATTACCCTGCGGTAAATCTGCCAATGGCATTACCCTGCGGTAATTTTTGGCAATCAAATTCTGCATGGCTGCAGCGGTTTGCTGTGCCGCGGCGGGCGGCGCTGTTGGTACGGATAAGTACGGATAGGTACGGAGAGGTACGGAGAATTGGTGCGCCGTATGCGCTGCATTACCCTGCGGTAAATCTGCGCCTGAGCCAAACCACACTGCGGCACAGCCCCCTGTTAACCACCGTTTTACAGGCGCCACGCCCATGCAACACGCATCCCCCCGCTGCAATCAAGCATTTTCCCGGTTTAAAATTTGATTTTCACAAGAAAAAAGAGTATATTATAGGATATGTTTTTTACAACTTTCTGACAAGGTGATTTTTGAGAAGAACAGAGACAGTTGCCATATATTTTCTCAACGGTCCCCGCCCAAGCTGCAAGGGACCGTTTGCGTTCTGCCGTCTCTTTTTTCTCGCCCTGATGTCTTTTTTCTACTGTCTGCCGGACGTTTCAGAAAATCCGGAAGTTATCCACCTTTCTTTCAGAACTCCCCCGGCTCTTACCATCACGCCTCCGGATCTGACGGATTTAACTGATCTCTTTGACGCTGCTCCGCTTTTGTGCAGCAGCGGCAGACAACAGACTTTCCGCCGTCCGTCAAAAACTTTTTCCTCTGATATTGCGGATGCGTTTTCCGGCAATCTCAATGTTATTATCGCTGTTCAATCAAACGGAAAATATTTATTTCAGAATTTACAGCACATCTCTTATCAGCATGAAAAATGCCTTTTTGTCCGTGCCGGACCCGGAATTGATGCCTGACTTTCCATTTAATATAAAGTTCATCAATTTTAATAAAAAGGTATTATTATGTTTGCAACAATGATGCAAGTTTTCGGAGGACTTGCCATATTTATTTACGG
>JAZQYS010000652.1:0-7326 GCA_045633645.1 Victivallaceae bacterium
ACTTGTTTTTCCGGAATTGAAAACTCCATTTTCTCCTGATTGGCTTTTTGCAGAACCCAGGCATTTTCATTTAATTGGTCCGGAAACAGAAAATTTTTATCCCAACCGATAAAAACGGCACGCTTCCCGGCAGCAGAGAAATCAACAACCTGTTTGTAGAAAAACCAAAGGTGAGTTCCGCATTCTTTCTCGTAGCGGGCATTGACGGGCAGCATTACTGAAACAATCATGAAATCACCTTCACTTTTTTATTGAAACTTTAAAGTTTTCAGGAGGAATTGCCAGCAGAGCCATCGTTATATCCTCAGGATTGCGCTTGAGTGTCTTCAACACCGCAAGATTGAAGGGTCTGTCATAGAATTCAGAAGATAACTTATCCGGCTTGATGCCCATGCTGAAAAGAAATGTTCCGAATACCGGCATATCAAACTCCCAGGAAACAACGCCTTTACTTCCTGCTTCAAGCGCCGGCAGGAACAAATTGAAATTAACCAGGTTGGTCGTAAACACATCATATCCGCGTTCATTCCGGCAGAGAACACCAATCTGAGCTCCCGCAGGAATATCTCGCTGTGCAGTAAAACTGATGACAAGTTTGATTCTGTCTCCGACAAAACAATCAGCAATCCGCCTTCCGCGCATATCGTAGAAATCAAAAGCGGTCACTTTAACAGCGTAACTGCCGGAGCGTTCTGTAATGCGTTTTTCCATTTCCTGATCAATGCGGAACAAGGGCGGCATACCGGTATTGCTGTCGCAACTTTTTCCACCTGAAACATCTGCCGCCGGAAGTGTCGTATCATTGTAATACATATCACAAACTTCCGCCGCCGGTCCGAACGCGGCAAGTTTTCCGTCTTTGAGGTAAACGGCGCGGGTACACAAACTTTTGACAAGAGCTATATCGTGACTGACAAAAAGAATCGTCGTTCCGGAAGAGGTGAGTTTTTTCAGGCGGGCAAAACACTTCTGCTGAAAAAAGATATCTCCGACCGCCAGAGCCTCGTCAACAATCAGAACATCCGGATCAAGCATGACTTGAACCGCAAAAGCCAGACGAACAAGCATACCGCTGGAATAGGTTTTCACCGGCTGATCTATGAAATCTCCGATATCGGCAAAATCAAGAATTTCCTGATAACGTGCTTCGGTCTGTTCACGTGAAAAACCAAGAACTGCGGCATTGAGAAAAACATTGTCTTTTCCGGAAAATTCCGGATTGAATCCCGAACCCAATTCCAGCAGAGCCGCAACTCTGCCGTTGAGCGTACAGCTGCCGCCGCTTGAACGCAAGGTTCCTGCGATGATTTGCAGCAAGGTACTTTTTCCGGCGCCGTTGCGTCCGATAATACCGACACATTCTCCGCGCCGGACATCAAAATCAATATTCTGCAGAGCCTTGAATTCCCGGTAAAAACAGCGCCGTCCGGCAAAAAGCATCTGCCAGAGGCGGTGAACCGGTTTGGCATAAATCTCAAAGGATTTGGATATACCTTTGACTGAGATGGAAATATCAGATGACATCGGCAAATCCCTTTTGAGTTTTGTTGAACCAGGCAAAGCCGAGAATAAAAACAATCAGCCCGGTTGCAAGTGAAATACCGATAAGTTTCAAATCGGGAATCCGGGCGTAGAGCAGAACCATGCGCGTCTGTTCAATCATATACGTCAACGGATTGAACAAAAGAAACTTGCGGAAAGATTCCGGCACCGCCGATACCGGATAAAATATCGGGGTCAAAAAGAAAAATATCTGCAGAATAACGTTCAGTACATAAGGCGTATCCCGGATATAAACCGTCAGTGATGCCGCAAAAAACGATATCCCCGCCGTAAAGAGCAGAAAAGGCAGAAGAATCAGCGGCAAAAGCAGCATACTTAAACTTAAATTACCATAGATGAAAATTGCTCCTGTAAACAGCAGAAGAAGCCATATTCCGCCCTGAACAAAACTTGCACACACCTGCGACAAAGGCAGCAGTCCCAGCGGAAAAACAACTTTTTTCACCAGATTGGGATTGCTGACAACAACAGTTGAAGACAAATTCAATGCTTCTGAAAACACCGTATAAAGCGACATTCCGCAAAAAAGAATGATGGCAAATGCCCCTTTTGAAGAACCGATATCCTCTCCCCAGCGAGCCTTGAAAACCACGCTGAACACATAGGTATAAATGCAAAGCATCATCAGCGGCTGAATAAAACTCCAAAGCACCCCAAGCACGGAACCCTGATATTTTGAGGCGATATTGCGCCTGATCAGATAAAAAAGCAAATTACGGTTCTGCAGGATTATCCGCAATCCCGGCAGGGGATTCAACACATCCGCAATTTGTCTCAACATAAAAAACCTCAGATTTTCCCAACCGGAATAAACTAAAATAAAACATCTTTATAATTTAACAGTTTTTCTTAAAATTGTCAAGTATACTGAAGCTGATATCGCTTTTTTCCGTTTTTTTCAGCGTTTTCTCTTGTATTGATGAAAAAAATGTGGTATAATATAATAACAAATAGAAACAAACTTTTTTTATCACATACTGTAATAATATCTATGAAAGAAACAATATACCGCGGTATTCTGCTTGACGGCAGGACGGTGGAACTGACTGTTTACGGAACAACAATTTCCGCAGTGCGGGAAATTCCGGCAGAAAACGGTTTGCCCCGCCTGCTCCCCGCACTGGTGGATACCCAGCAGAATGGTGCGCTCACCTTTGCCTACAATAACATGACAGAAGAAAGCGCGCCCGATTTGTACAAAATCGCAGATCACCTGAAAAAGAACTGTGTCGGCAGAGTATTGGCAACCTTTACCACGACCGATTATCCCCGTCTGGAACGGGCGGCAAAAGCGTTGGGAAAGATTTTTGATGAAGATAAAGAACTCGGTACGCTGTTTGCAGGAATTTTTCATGAAGGCGTCTTCATCTCTCCCGACAAAGGCTGGCGGGGCGGACATGCTCCGGAATTTATCATGCCTCCGGATTACGACCGTTTCAGTTATCTGAATGAACTTTCCGGCAGCAAAGTCAAAGTGGTCAATGTTGCTCCTGAAGTTGACGGCGCACTGGATTTCATCAAAAAAGTCTCCGCGAAGGGAATCAAAGTGGCTCTCGGACATTGTCATCCTGATTCCGCCACAATCCACAAAGCCGCAGACAACGGCGCAAGCATGGTGACACACTTTGCCAATGGTTCCGCACCCGAAATCCACCGTTTCAACAATCCCTTCTGGGGATTCCTTGATGACGACAGGCTCTCTTTGGGACTGGTGGGCGACGGATTCCACTTAGCCCCCGAAGTTGTGCGGACTGCCATTAAATGCAAGGGCAAAGACAACTGTTTCATGGTGTCAGATGCCAATATCTATTCAGGCTGTGCGCCCGGACTTTATCACCGTATCGGCGGTCTGGACTGCGTCATTGAACCCAACGGTTTCATTCACGTTGCCGGACAGGAGATCCTCGCTGGAGCCTATTTCCAGCAGAACAGATGTGTTGAGTTTCTTATGCAAAAATGCGGATACTCTCTTGAAACAGCGTGGCAAATGTGTTCGGTCAATCCGGCGCGGATTGCCGGGATCGACCTGCCCATGCTCAAAGAGGGAGATGAAGCAACGTTTGTCATTTACCATTCAATAAACCAAACCCGACTGATTTTCAGAGGTGAATAATATGAGTACACTTCCCCCTCCCCCCGCCGTATGGCGTGATCCCAAGGATGCCGGCACTTTCACAAAACTTTCAACATTTCCCGATGACTGGGCAAATTACAGAAAAAAACTGCGTAAAAAACTCTGGAACTGTCTGGGAGTAAAGTATGACAAATCCCTGCCCCTTGATTTGAAAGTAATCAAAACCTTTACGCACGAGGGAGTTACTCTGCGGGGCGTTTCTTACCAGACCCGTCCCGGCGTTTATACCACGGCAATCATCTATTCTCCTGAGGGCAAAGGTCCCTTCCCCGGCATCGTCAATATGCACGGACACTGGCAGCAGGGTAAACTTGCAGCAAGAGTGCAGTCAAGAGGTTTTACCCTTGCAAAAAAAGGATATGTGGTTATTTCCGTTGACACTTTCGGTTCAGGAGAACGTACCACTGTTCACGGAGAATTTGAACATCACGGCAGAACTCTCGGTTCAAGCGTGTTCAATCTCGGCGAAACCCTCATGGGCTGTCAGATTGTGGATAACATGCGGGCAGTTGATGTTCTCTGCGCTCTGCCTGAAGTGGATAAGAAAAATATCGGCGCAACCGGTGCTTCCGGCGGCGGCAATCAGACCATGTATCTTGCCGCCATGGATGACCGGATCAAAGCAGCTGTTCCCGTCTGCAGCGTCGGCAGTTACGAAAGTTACCTTTTTGAAGCCAACTGCTGTTGTGAAACACTCCCCGGCGGACTTGAAGTCACTGAAATGGCAGGCATTCTTGCCCTTGCCGCACCGCGCGCCATGTTGATTTGCACGGGACTTTTTGACGTTAAAACCTTTTCTCCGCAGGAAATGCTGCGTTCCTATGATGCGGCGCTGGTCGTTTACAAAAAACTCGGTGCATGGGAAAAGTTCACTTACAGAATTTTTAATCACGGACACGCTTACAGTCCGATGGTCCGCGAATCCATGCTGGGATTTTTTGAACTTCACTTGAAAGGCAAAGGTCACGGAATGCCCGTTGCCGAAGAACCTTATACCACCCTGCCCGAAGAGGACCTCATGGTATTTGAACCGGGCAAGCGTCCGGATGAAGTTCTTTCTCTTGCCGCATATCTTGAACGCAGAGGCAAAGAACTGCTTGACACCCTTTACAGCAGAGAAAAGTTTGCCCAAGAGGAAGAAAAGAAAAAACTCTTTTCCACACTTAAAATGGATAAATCCATCAAAGTCAGCAGTTTCACTGAACTTGACAAAGTTGACAACTACCGGAGAATCCAGCTGGAACTGTCTGACAACAGCGTTCTGCCGCTGGTTGTTTTTGAGGGTGAAGGTGATATCACACTCTTTACAGATGTTTCCGGCAAAGCGAAGATTCCCGTTGAAAAAATCTCGGCTTGTACCATGCCCGCGCTGGTTGACCTGTATTATCAGGGAGAACTTTCTCCTGAACCGCCGGAACGGGTCTCGCCCTATCACCAGACGGCGCGCCGGTTGATGTGGCTGGGTAAATCACTCCCCGGCAAATGGGCAAGCGAACTTTGTGCCGTCACGGAATTTCTTGCCAAACTTTATCCCGGTAAAAAAATCATTCTGCACGGCGCAAAAGAGATGGCTCCTGTGGCACTCTTCACCTCAATATTTACGGATAAAGTGAGCAAAGTTATCCTTGAAGATGCACCGGTAAGTTACCGTTTCTGTAAAGATGAAGCGTTTTACGGTATGGCATTCTTTATTCCCGGCATCATGAAATGGGGAGATATTCCCCTTGCCTGCGCGATGACAAAGGCTGAACTGGAGTGGATTACGCCCTGCAATCAGGATGGAACTCCTGCAGAAATTCCGGCAGAACAGATTCAATTTTTCAAGGAAAGGTTCTGAAAATGAAAACAAGCGGCATATTCCTGTTGACACTTTTTTCAGTTTTGTCCCTGATGGGAAACATTTCTGAAAAAGAATTGACTTCTGTCATGGAAAGAGTTCACACAACCAACGCCCGTATCAGAATGGGCATTGATCAAAAAGTGCCTCTCCTTGACGGAGTTATCTCTCCCGGAGAATGGGAAAATGCCGCTGTTCTCAACGGATTCAGCAATTCAGGCAGCAAAGGACAACTCCTTGGTTCAAAACAAGGTAAAGTGTTTATCAAAAAGACAAAAGATTATCTTTATCTTGCTATCAAAACCATCACATTAAACGACAGTCCCGGTGGCGGTCTGCGCAATGCAGCAACGCAGAATGACGATATAAAGCTGCTTAATGATGACACCGTGGAATTGACTTTTTTCAATCCGCAGAAACCGGATGAAATCAGCCATCTGATTTTCAATCCCGGCGGATTCTGTCTTGACATCTGCCGGACACTTTCCACCAAAAAACAGAATATCTCCTGGAATTTGAAAGGCTTGAAGGCGGCCTCCAAGGTTGAAAGTTTTTACTGGGTGCTTGAAGTTGCCATTCCGTTGAAAGCCGTTTCAGGAACAAACGGGAAATTCCGTTTCAACGTCGCCCGCAACTGGTGCGATATAAGCACGTTTTCAACGCTGAACAAGGTTAAAAAGTATTTTCAGCCTCAGGAAATGATCGAAGTCCTTCCGGCAGCAAAAGATGTTGTTGTAAGACAGAAGGATATCGGTAATTTTGATGACGGAAATTTTGATGTCACAAGCACGCTTGACAACCGTTATGGAAAAGATGTTGTTTTTGCCCTTATGCTCCATGAGTACACTTTCAAAAAAATCAACGGCAAAGTCAAACGTTTCCATAAAGTCCATGCATTGAAAAGTGCCGTTGTCAAAACAGGAAAAAGCTGTAAACTGCAATTTTCACACAAGGACGACTCTAAAAAACTGCTCTGGTATGCAACAGCGGTTCTGGATGCAAAAAGCCGTCAGCTGCTCTATTCCCGTTTGATACAGGGACGCAAATCCCTTTCCGTCGGCAGACGCCCTGTTCACAGTGCCGGTGAATTCAAGGGGGGCAGTTTCACCGTTTACGATTATCCGGGATACGGACACGCCGTCTTTTTCTTCAAATTCAAAACAAATCCGGTTTCAAAAATCATCATGACGTCACCCGGCGAAAAAAAGACCTCTTTTGCTCTGACAAAAAAATCCGGCAGTTTCTACTGCCGTGCCGCGATACCCTCCATTGCGGGTGATTACTCATTCACCCTGCCCGACGGCAGAAAAATCTGCACAATCACCCGTAAAAACTTTGAATTTCTCAACAATGATTACGGTAAAGAAAAAGTGGTTCTGCCGCCGTTTACGCCCATTGAACAGAAGCAGAACACCCTCAGCATGATTTTCCGCACCCACAAACTCAACGCCTTCGGACTGTGGGATTCTGTGACAGCCAAAGGAACGGAACTTTTGAGTTCCCCCATGTTCTTTGAATTAGTTTCCAATGGAAAGAAAACCACATGGACGCCCTCTCCTGTCAAAATAAAAGTTCACAATCAGGGACACGATGCCGCCTGTTTTTCAAGTGCAGTCAATTCAACGGGAATCCGCTTGAATGTCAAAGGATACGCTGAATATGACGGATTTTTCCGCAACAGCTACACGCTTGAAAATCCGCAGAAATGCGCCATTGACCGCCTGACACTCTGCATTCCGCTCAAAGATGAACTTGCGCCGCTTTATCACATTATAGCCAACGGCATCCGCTC
>JAZQYS010000653.1:0-2123 GCA_045633645.1 Victivallaceae bacterium
GCAAAAAGAAGTTTATAGGTATATTGTTTGCCATTGCAGGAACGGTATTTTATGTCTCAAGTTACCTCCAATATTTCAATATACTTTTCGCGGTATTTCTTGGGATGTTCTGCTATTTGGCAGCATTGGCTTTATTGACAGGCAAAAACAGATTTTCATGGGCGTTTATGATTCCGCTTTGTGTTGCGGTTGCCTCTCATCTCTTTTTTATGGTCTATAAAATTAAACTGCAGTATGATGTAAAAAATTACCGGAATCAACTTTCTCAAACAGTTGGCAGATCCGTGGAAATCGAAGACTTCTGGCATCGTGATGCTCAAGGATTTCCCCTTGACCGGGAACCTTTGAAGGCCTTAATTGCCAATTCTCCGCAAAATTCTTTCGATGAATTTGAATTCAAAGATGCCCCGACTGCGCAAAAGAAGTTGCTGGAATACAATAAAAAATATCCGGTATTCGTAAAGGCGATCCATGATTTTCTGCAGTTGCCGGTCTCCCATGTGGCACATAAAATGCCGGAGGATGGAATGTTGTATGATGTGCTGCTGCCGGAATTAAATGCTTTTCGGGAAACTGCCCGTTATCTGGCAATGCAAATCGCAGCAAATCCCAATGATGAACAGCTTGTGAAAAAGTGCAACAACGATTTGATAAAACTGCGGAACTGGTTGTTCTCTGAATATGTTCTGCTTGAGCATCTGGTAGGCATCGCCGTTGAGGGCATAAGATTGAATGCATTGGAAAATATTTTGAGGCAGGAAACATTTTCAAAGCAGGAGTTTGCAAGATTGATCGGTGAGCCGATTGATTGGGAAAAATCGTTGCGGTATTCTTACGGTGGTGAAGCCGCTGGTTTTAAAAGTGCCTTGGCTTACATGAATACCCCTGCATTATGGTCCCGCGGAAATGATATTGCAAATGTGGCAGTGGCAAAAAAATATATGCCGTTATTTATGGATATCCATTTTCATCGTGATTACCGCTTTGCGTTGCAAAATTATATCAAAGCCGCCACTGTTCCCTCTTCTTTATCCGGACTTGAAAAAGCCAAACTTGCCGAAGTTGATGATATTGAAATAAAACGCAATTTTTATATACTTTCCGGGATGCTTCTTCCTGCATTGGGACAACTGTATATCAAGAGCGCACAAATTGCAGATGTCCGCCAGATGGCACTTCTTGCCGCCGAAGTTATGGAATACCGGAAACAACACGGAAAACTGCCGGAAGATCTTTCGTTTCTTCCCAAAGTACCGCTGGCAAAGTTGGATCACAGACCTTTGATGTATGAGAAAACACTAGAAGGATTCCGGATTTACAGCCACACACATAAAGGCGAAAAGCCCGATGAAAAAGATATTGCGTATTCTTATCGGGTACATTTGGATGGTAAAAAATGAAATTCTTTGACAGATATTGCCAACCCTATGCGGAATACTGCGTAAGAACAACTCTTTCTGAAGAGGAATTGAAAAATGCCATAAAAAAAGAGTGTCCGGCAAAGTGGGATGTGATTTCATGGAAAGTAATCAAGTCCTCGTTGGGGCTGAGCAAAGAACCGGTCTTTTCGTGTAATCCGGATGATCCGCTTAAACTCTACCCCGGCCGCTCCGGCAGGAACGGTTTGCAGGGAGAAATTTCTATTCAATGCGAAAAATGTTCAACAGGTACAATCCTGCATATAAAAATCGCGCCGGGCAAATCTGTGAAAACGTTTACCTTTCTGTGGATTGCGGCTGCTTTGACGGGCGGAATCATCGTTTCCTGTTTCATCTGGTGGGGCATTTTTGCGGCTCTTTTTTATATCGGCTGGTTCTTTATCGTTGCAGAATTCTGCCGCGCAACCGCCACAGAAGAAGTCCCCAAAGTCCGGCAGGGATTAACTCTTCTGATCAAAAAACTGGAGCAAAATGCACACAAATAAACCGGCACAATTTTGTGCCGGTTGTCTGCAAAATCCGCCTGTATAAGCGGTCACTTGCCGGGATATCCGACGGGCTGGGAGAATATAACCTGCTGCGTTTTACCGAGTTTCAGAATGTTTTTGATTTTCTTTCTGTCAAGCAGACCGCAGACAACAGTTGATAATCCTTTGGAAGCGGCATAAAGATAAACATTTTGAG
>JAZQYS010000654.1:0-1097 GCA_045633645.1 Victivallaceae bacterium
ACGATCCGACTTTGCGTTTGGCTCTGTTCCCGACATGGGTAGATAACAACAAATATCCACCTGCAGAGAAAATAATTCCTTTTTATAAATACTCCGCTTTTTTTGAAAAGAAGATCCTCCTCCGCGCAAGGCTTCGGAGGACAAGGGGGGCTCGGGGGGAGGCAATATACCGGAGCCGACGTTTCGGCGTGTTTTCACATGGAAAAAAAGTATTTCTCCTCTCCCCGATTCCCATCTACCCTTATCGGGAACAGCGCATTGCGTTCAACAGATTTTGGAAAAGTTCTGCGGTTTGTTTTTCTGTGTAGTTTGCAAGAATCCTTGTACGGATCGTGTCAGAGGACGGCGTGTCAAGAATCTTTTGCAGCATTTCTGCTGTTATATTGCATACAGGCGCATAAGTTGCTTGCGGACCGAAATATTCTTTTACGGGCGCAATATCAGGAAGAAGTAAATCACATCCCAGAACCGCCGCTTCAAGATTGCTCAATCCCGGCGTCTCTGAGGTACTGGACGATATGCACAAACGGCTCTTGCCCATAAGTTTCAATACCTCCGGTTGCGGCAGAGAGCCTGCAAAATTGTGCTGATTTCGGGCAAGTTTCCGGCAGAGAGCGTAATACAATTTATGCATGGGACGCGCTGTGCCGATGAATGTGACTGCAATACCGCTGTTTTTAAGCTGCTTTATCAGCTGAAGCTGATTTTTACGCGGACAGAAGTGTCCGACATGGATGATGCCGTTTCTCTTTTCAGGAGGCAGTTGCGGGATTTTTTCAAGCTCAACCGCATTGATCGTATTGGGAATGACGATAACTTTTGTTTCATCTGCGCCCTGAGCCAACAAAAATTCTTTTTCCGCAACAGAGTTGACCAGAAGAAGAGAACTTTCGCACAGCAGTCTTTTCCGTCCCTCTGCCCAGCCTGAAAATTTTTCTCCGCAGGAAAATGAGCGCGGAAAAAGTATGCGGCGCAGAAATAACTTTGTTTCTTCAATAATGTTTTTTAAAGGAGACAGATTGGAATTGTTCTGCCAGCAGGTCGGAACCAGCCAGATTTCTTTATCCAATTTTTTTGCAATTTTCCAGAACGGCAGA
>JAZQYS010000655.1:0-2032 GCA_045633645.1 Victivallaceae bacterium
TTTTCAAGAGAAGCATTGAGCCACTTCAAAATACGCAGAGCCTCTTTAAGCTGCGCCAAACTTTCAGAACCGCCGTGACCAGGATAGATAAGGATATTTTCAAATCCCTGTGCAGCAAGGCTCTCAACGATATCACACATAACAGCACAAAAACTTGTCGGACGGATATTGATCGTACCAGGCAGCTGACCGCCTGAAAAACAGTAGTTCAACGGCGGAGCAACAATACAATCAAGTTTCTTTGCCAATTCGTATGCTGGAACTTCTGCATTGTGGATATCCATGCTGACAGGCAGGTGATATCCATGCTGTTCAACAACGCCGTAAGGCACGATGACAGTTTTGTTGGTCTTGAGGTATTCACGGATCTCTTTGACCGTCATTTCTCCCATAGCATGAGTTCTCATAATTTTTTCCTTTCTTATTTTTTCTGCGGGTCATTGCCCGATAACAATTTTATCTGATCACGCAAATCTGCGGCACGCTCAAATTCCAACGCTTCGGCTGCAGCAAGCATTTCTCCCGTCAATTCAGCGACCAAAGCCGCCAATTCATCAGCATTACCAGCAAGTTTACCGATATCGATCTTGCCATCTTCAAAAGTTTCACAGCCGAAATCAGGCATCTTACCTTTTTTATTGCGGGGCTTGCTGCCGATAATTTCACTTATAGTCTGCCGTTTTTCTTTAATGACAGTCTTGGGAATGATATTGTGCGCTTCGTTGTATGCCTGCTGTTTCTTGCGCCGCCGTTCTGTTTCATCCATCAATCCTTTCATAGCGGGAGTAATATTTTCCGCATAGAGAATAACTCTGCCGTTGCGGTTGCGTGCTGCTCGTCCTGCAGTCTGAACCAAAGCTCTTTCTGAACGGAGAAAACCGACTTTATCAGCATCAAGGATAGCCACCAGAGCAACCTCAGGCAGGTCGATACCTTCACGAAGAAGGTTGATACCGATAACACACTCAAAGTCGCCGTCGCGCAGTTTATTAAGGATCCGCACCCGTTCAAGGGCATCAAGTTCAGAGTGCAGATAACTTGTTCTCACACCGATATCACTCAAATAATCTGACAACCGTTCTGCATTCTTTTTGGTAAGAGTAGTAACCAAAGTCCGCTCACCGTTGGCAGAAACTTTGCGTATTTCTTCAATGACATCATCAAGCTGACCTTGCAGCGGACGGACTTCGATTTCAGGGTCAAGCAATCCAGTAGGACGCACGATCAATTCGACCTCAGCCTCACTTCGCGATTTTTCCATATCACCTGGAGTGGCAGAAACATATATCGTCTGTCCAGTCAATCCGTCAAACTCATCAAAACGCAACGGACGGTTTTCCAATGCAGAAGACAGACGGAAGCCATGATCTATCAAAGTCTGTTTACGCTGACGGTCGGCTTTGTACATTGCCTGAACTTGCGGCAGAGTTACATGAGATTCATCAACGATGGTAAGAAAATCATCACGGAAAAAATCAAAAAGACAGTATGGTCTCATTCCGACCTGGCGGTTGGATAAGTGCATGGTATAGTTTTCAATACCGCTGCAATACCCCAGTTCCTTCATCATTTCCAAATCGTATTCCACGCGCTGATTCAATCTCTGTGCTTCTACGAGCAACCCTTGAGATTCAAAATATTTCACCCGTTCTGTCATTTCCTGACGGATGGATTCTGCGGCAGAGGCAATTCTGTCAGGCGGCATAACAAAGTGTTTACAGGGAAAAAGCGTTCCTTCAGGAAGAACGGATTTGAGCTTGCCAGTCAACGCATCACGCCGCTCCATCCGTTCTATGGCATCGTCAAAAAAACTTATTCTGATGAAATCATCACGCTGCGGTTCAAAAATATCCACAACATCTCCGCGCACACGGAACTCGCCTTTGCCTGGAGCGGTATCGTTGCGGTTGTATTGGATCTCTATCAGACGGCGGAGCAATTCATCACGGTTAACAGTGTCGCCTGCATCCAGACGGACACACATTTCAGTAAACTCTTCAGGAGCCCCCAAACTGTAAATACATGATACACT
>JAZQYS010000656.1:0-2238 GCA_045633645.1 Victivallaceae bacterium
CGCCGCCCCCTGACTGCCGCCGAAAATCAGAACGGTCGGCTTTTCAGGAGAAAGTTTTGAGCCGTATAATTCATTGAGTTTTGCGTTGGATTCCGCTTTGGTGAGTTTTCCCGCCCCTTCAATCAACTGTTCACGGATGGGCATACCGACAACGTGAACAGGACACTTGATTTTGTCTTTGTTGACCGGAGGAAATGCCACGCCCTGAAAACGCGCCCAACGCGAATAAAAACGGTTGGCTTTACCGATATGAGCGTTTCCGTCGTGAAGATACACCGGCGTTTTTGTCAATTTTGCGGCAAGAAATGCAGGAACTGACGTAAATGCTCCCATACTGATCAATGCCTGGGGCGCAAAGTTTTTCATTTCCCTGCGGCAAAGACTGACCCCTTTCCAGGCATTGGATAGAAAACGGAACGGAGATTGAAACGGATGCGGAAAATCCGGCAGTACGATTGTTTCAATACCCTGCTGTTCGGCTGTTGTCTTTTGGGCGGCAGCGTGTTTGCCCGTCAGCAGAAGTTTGACCTCTCCGCCGCGTTTCTGCATGGCTTTGGCGATGGCAAGACCGGGATAAAAGTGTCCTCCCGTGCCGCCGCATGTAATGAGCAGACGCTCAAGTTTCATTTTTATATCTTTCTGAGTAAATTTGATAATACGGAATGGTTTAAAAAAAGTATATCCGGAAAAACCACCCTTTTTTGTTCGCGTTATAAAATATTGCAAAGTCTCTGAAAAGTCAAGGGCAGTTCCGTTTTCAATACAAGTTGTTTCGGGGAGATTTTGTCTTTTTTCGGAGTCGCGAAAAAAAACAGTGGAAAAATCTTTGCTTTGGCTGTATATTGCTCCGTTGTATAAAAAAGGAGGATTTATGGTTAAAATCAATATTCAAATGTCGGAAGGCTGCGAAGATCTTCTGCCGGCAAAAGCTCATGCGGATGATGCTGCTTTTGATTTGCGTTCCCGCGAAACAATGATTCTGCCTGTCGGAAAAAGCACTCTGGTTCCCACCGGTGTATTTATGGAGCTGCCCGCAGGATACGAAGCACAGGTGCGTCCCCGCAGCGGACTTGCGCTGAAACACAATTTGACTCTGACAAACAGTCCGGGAACCATTGATGCCGGATACCGGGGCGAGGTCGGTGTTATCATGTTCAATCACGGACCTGAAAATTTTGCCGTTTCAAGAGGCGACAGAATCGCTCAGATGGTTATCTGCAAACTTCCTGAAGTGGAACTTGTTTCCGTTGAAAAACTTTCTGAATCCTGCCGCGGAGAGGGCGGATTCGGCAGTACAGGAAAAAAATAACCAATCAGCTGAACGAAAGTTTAAACAGATCGCAGTTGAGCTGTCCGGCAAGAGCCGCGGCAAGATCAGCTGCGATTTTTTCTGATCCGGCGCTGTCGCTGTCAAGATATTCTGAGATGAAATCCAGCATATCCGGAATCGTAAGTATGCAGGGCAGGGGACGGGAACTGTCCAGATTTTTTGCGATGAGTGCGCGGGCGGATTCCAGCACGCCGCTGATATTATAGAGTTGAGGTTCCAGCAGAAGTTCAATTACCGGCGGTTCCAGTTTTGCAATCTTGGCAAATTCATTCATCATAAAATAAAGATGAATGCAGGGAAACAACGTTGTTACGCCGTTGATACGCAGCGCACCGGCTTTGTAAAGAGCCAATGCTTCAGGCGGCAGAAAGGCGGTGATCTCATCTCTGGTTAAGGTGCGTTCAAGGGGCATTTCCTGATAGATTGGTTCCTCTTCTGCCATTTCGCGTTCATAATGCCGCGCCAGTTCAAGCCACAGATGCGGAGAGGCCTCTGTTATATTCAGTTTGCGGGCGGCATCAAGGATTTTGGTCAACACCCGTTCAAAACGTCCCGCCGGACATGCCAGGTGATTTCTGAGCAAATCTGAGAGGGTTGCCGGATAAGCACTTACCAGCAAACTGGTTTCCGCCAGACCTTTTCTGAAAATTTTTGCGACATCCGGCAAACAGGCTTCTTCCAGCAGCCGGATGACGGCGGCATCCAATTCCCCCCGTCCGAAAACCGGTTCGGGACGTTCCACATGACTTAATGTGTATTCCACTGCCAGGGCAATGTCTTCAGCCATGAAACTTGAATCGCCTCTGCCTGCTGCAAGAAAACTGCCGATCAGACGGGTTTGAAGAGCCATGGCGTCAAACGGTTCGCATGATCCGTCAAAGTTGCGGATCTCTACAACGGAACGGGGG
>JAZQYS010000657.1:0-1606 GCA_045633645.1 Victivallaceae bacterium
CCCAGCATACTCTGCAAATTGATCAACGCGTTATTAAAATGTCCTTTCATCATGAAAACCTCCCGGTAATATATTCTTCAGTTTGTTTATGTTTAGGATTGGTAAAGATGTCTTTGGTCTCTCCGTATTCAACGATACGTCCTTTGTAAAAGAACACCGTCTGATCGCTGATTCGTGCCGCCTGCTGCATATTGTGCGTTACGATAACAATGGTAAAGCGTTCACGCAAACTGTCCATAAGTTCCTCAATCTTCAGCGTTGCCACCGGGTCAATGGCGCTGGTGGGTTCATCCATAAGCAGGATTTCCGGTTCAGAAGCGATCGTGCGTGCAATACACAATCTTTGTTGCTGACCTCCGGAAAGAGCCAATCCGCTGGAGTGGAGCTTATCCTTGACTTCATCCCAAAGTGAAGCTCCACGTAAAGCCTGTTCAACTTTTTCCGCAATAGTCTTTTTTTCAAGTTTATAGTGCAAATGCAAGGGATATGCCACATTATCAAACACACTCATGGGGAACGGAGTCGGCTTTTGAAAAATCATGCCGACCTTTCGGCGAAGTTCCAGGACATCGACATCATCATCAAGAATATTTTTACCGTCAATCAAGACTTCTCCTGTGGCACGCTGTTCCCGATAAAGTTCAAAAATGCGGTTGTAGATACGCAAGTGAGTAGACTTGCCGCATCCTGATGGACCAATAACTGCCGTAATTTTATTGGCAGGAATAATAAGATCATTATCGAACAATGCCTGATGATTTCCGTAATAAAAGTTGAGTTTTTTGGTTTCAATTTTAATTTCCATATTTTTTCTCCCTGAAAAAAATTCGTACTGTTATGTTGACAAGCAAAACCATCATCATCACGACCAAGGCAGCACTCCAACCGATTTGATGCATTACCTCAAAGGGTGAATTTGTTGCGTATTCCGTGATCAATACCGGCAAGTTTGCCGTAGGCTGTGTAAAGTATCCTGTGGGGAAACTATCAGCAAACATTGCGGTGAAAAGCAATGGAGCAGTCTCTCCGGAAACTCTTGAGAGGGAAAGGAGTATCCCCGTAAGCAAGCTGTTTTTTGCACTGCGGCAAACGATATAGAGAGTTGCCCGCATCCGGGTCATCCCAAGTGCCAGAGCTGATTCACGCAGCGTATTGGGAACCATTGCAAGCATATTTTCGGTGGTTTGAACAATCACAGGAAACATAAGTATTGCCAATGCAATGGAACCGGCAACGCCGGAGAATTTTCCGGTTGGAACGACGATAAGCATATATACAAAGAGTCCCACTAGAATAGAAGGCATTCCCATTAACACATTGGAGGCGAATCTTATGGCATTGCCGAGTCTGCGGTATTCTTTGTATTCAGAAAGAAAGATACCGGCAAGCAATGCCGGAGGTACAGCGATCACGGCTGCACCAAGCGTAATGAGCAATGTTCCGGCAATGGCATTACCTATACCGTAAGTTATTCTGCCGTATGGTGCAGAACAGTTCATAAAGAGTGACGGAGTCAATGCTTCTTTTCCATAACTTACAACTGTCCATATCACCCAAATCATAATGGATATGGCAAAAATAATAGCAACTATGGAAAAGGAATTAA
>JAZQYS010000658.1:0-3342 GCA_045633645.1 Victivallaceae bacterium
CTTTGGAAACAACTTTGACTGCGGTGTTGTCCATTTTTGTCAGGCGGTATCTTGAAGCGATGATTGTTGCAGCATAGCTTTTTCCGATACGCTTGGCTTCTTCGTAACCGGTCTGATTGACGGGAGAAGTAACATCAAAATGATTGATATTTCCCTGAGGAGCGATGATGGTCATGACCGGCAGATCAAATCCCAGTTCATGCTGAATTTCAGCTTCCATGCGTCCCGGCCAATCCGCAGAAACAAAATCTCCGCCGATGGTGTCGGTGTGGTTTGAAATATTGGTAATCAGCAAAGCGGGCAGTCCGTTCTGGCGGACTTCAAGCATCATGATTGCATGATCGACGCCGCCTTCGGGACGGACGATATCAGGATTGAGTTTTCCGGGATTGGTCAGCACTTTGCCGTTTTTCATCACATAGCGGCGGTTGAAAGCAAGTGTGGTACATTCCGTCTGCGCAGAATAAAGTTCCGCAGGAGCCAGTCCGGCAAGTGCGGCTTCCAGAGTGCGGATGGTTGTCTCTTTGAGATCATCCAGATAACTGGAATCACTGGCGTCCGAGAAACAGTTGGTGGTGTAGGGACCGGTGTGCGTATGTGTTGCACAGTACAGGACCTTACCGGCGAGGGGGGAATTCTTTGCTTTCAGAACAGCTTCAAAATCTTTGACAATCGCTGCCGTGATGAAGCAGAGGTCAAAGGAAACAATGGCGGCATAATCTTTGCCGTCGGTCCGGAAGACAGCGGCTTTGACGTTCAGACGGTCATAGGCACCTTTGTTGGGACGCTCGTTGAAGTATCCGCACAGGGGAATACCGTACTTGGGGGTAATGTCATTCTGTTTGTAACCGAATTCAAATGAGTTCATTTTTTTATTCCTTATATTTCTGTTGAAGGGATATTAAACAAATTCCAGTTTCAGAAACTCTGCCAACGCCTCTTTCCAATGGGGCATTGGCGGAAGTCCTGCTATTTTAAGCATCAATTTTTCCAATCTTGAGTTTGCCGGGCGCGGAGCCGGGCGCGGAAATTCGTCAGTCCGGCAGGGAGTTACTTTCTGATTGACGTTTTGCTGTCTGAAAATTTCTTCAGCAAAATCCGCCCAACTGGCTTCGCCTTCGCAGGTTAAATGAAATGTTCCGGCAAGTTCTTTTTTATTCAAAATATTCCGCAGCTGCCGGGCAACGGCAAGGGTGCTGGTCGGATTGCCGATCTGGTCAGATACAACTTTCAATTCCGGACGGGTTCCGTCTGCCAGTTTGAGCATAGTATGAACAAAACTCGGTCCGCCTGCACCGTACAGCCATGAAATCCGGCAGATGACATGATCCGGGCAGTGGGAGCGTATGGCTTCTTCTCCGGCAAATTTGCTTTTGCCGTAAACGGTATTGCCGCCGTTGGGTTTGTCAAATTCGTTGTAAGGACGATCCAATTTACCGTCAAAAACATAGTCCGTTGATATGGCAATTAAACGGATATTGTTTCTGTGGCACGCTGCTGCCACATTGGCTGTGCCGAATGCGTTGAGTCTGAAAGCCAGTTCCGTTTCAGATTCACATTTATCAACCGCTGTCATGGCGGCACAATGGATAACTGCGTTGGGACGGTGGATTTTCAGCAGCTCGTCAAAGCCCCGGGGATCGGTGATATCTCCCTCCGGCAAGTCCGTCGGAATGATTTCAAAATCGGTAAGCTCCGCCGTGATTGTTCTGCCGAGCATACCTTTGCCGCCGGTGAGAAGAACTTTCATTGCAGATATTCCTTTGTGTTCCAGTCAAAGACTTGAGCGTCACGCAGACGCGGATTGACGGTGTCTTTGGCTGAGAGTATGAATTTATCAACCGAAACACGCCAGTCGATGCCCAAATCAGGGTCATTAAAGGCGATGCCGCGTTCATGAGACGGCATGTAGATATTGTCGCATTTGTAAGCAAAAATAACTTCGTCAGACAGAACGGCAAAACCGTGAGCGAATCCGCGCGGAACAAACAACTGCCGCTTGTTTTCAGAAGAAAGTTCCACTGCAACATGCTGTCCGAATGTGGGGGAACCTTTTCTGATGTCAACGGCGACATCAAGAACAGCTCCCTGAATGACACGCACCAGTTTTGCCTGTGTGTAAGGAGCCGCCTGATAGTGCAGTCCCCTGAGGACACCGAAGCGGGATTTTGATTCATTGTCCTGGACCCAGTTGCAGGCAATGCCGGCTTCTGAAAACTTTTTTTCGTTCCAGGATTCAAAGAAATACCCCCTGTCATCTCCGAAAATGCGGGGTTCTATGATTTTTACGCCTTCAAGGGCGGTATCAATAATTTTCATTTTTCAATCATTCTCATAAGGTACTGTCCGTATTCTGTTTTCAACAAATCTGAACAGCTTTCACGGACATCATCCGCTGTCATCCAGCGGTTTTCGTAAGCAATTTCCTGCAGACAGGCAATCTGCAATCCCTGACGTGTTTCAATGGTGCGGATGAAATTTGCCGCATCCAGCATACTTTCATGAGTACCCGTATCCAGCCAGGCATAGCCGCGTTTGAAAACTTCAACGTTGAGTTTTCCGGCTTTGAGATATTCGTTATTGACTGCTGTGATTTCCAATTCTCCCCGGGCGGACGGTTTAATGTTTTCTGCAATGCGGACAACATCATTGTCGTAAAAATAAAGTCCGGTGACAGCATAATTTGACTTTGGGACTTGCGGTTTTTCTTCAATGCTGACCGCCTTTCCCTCTTGGTCAAACTCAACGACGCCGAAACGTTCAGGATCACAGACGTAATAGCCGAAAATCGTTGCACCGGAGGTGTTGGCGGCAGCTTTTTTCAGAACCTGACGCAAATTTGCGCCGTAAAAAATGTTGTCTCCGAGAACCAGGGCGACGGGATCTTTGCCGATAAAGTCTTTACCGATTAAAAATGCCTGAGCCAAGCCCTCCGGTTTGGGCTGAACGGCGTAGGAAAATTTGACTCCGAAACGTTCCCCGCTGCCTAATAGACGCTTGAATGCGCTCTGATCTTCGGGCGTCGTGATAATAAGGATATCTCTGATTCCCGCCAGCATCAGCACACTGATCGGATAATAAATCATGGGTTTGTCATAAATTGCCAGTAACTGTTTGGATACACCGATGGTTATCGGGTGCAGTCTGGTTCCGGCTCCGCCGGCAAGAACAATACCTTTCATAACTTATTCTCCTGCGCCAAGTCTTTCCATTTTATAAGCTCCGCTCAAAACATGAGCGCACCAATCATCTTTGTGTTCAAGATACCATTCCACTGTTTTCCGGATTCCGCTTTCAAATGTTTCCTGCGGTTTCCAGTTAAGTTCACGACCGATTTTAGCG
>JAZQYS010000659.1:0-3932 GCA_045633645.1 Victivallaceae bacterium
AATCATATCCAGCTGAGCCTTGACAGACTCTGCTGACAGCTTGTCAACTCTCGTGATTTTACCGGCGGGCGTGCAGCTGATAACTGCGGTTGTCACACTGCTGCCGTAAACGCCGAAAGCATTGAATGTTCTGAGGTCGGCGGCAATTCCGGTACTGCCTGCGGCATAGTTTCCGGAAACAGTCAATGCAAACGGATAGAATTGACGGGAAGTTTTTTGTTTTTTATTTGACATAAATTTGTTTTTATGCTTTCTGTGTATTATATTTTCTTTTGTACACATTTCATAAAGAAATGTAACTGAAGTTAAAATACATCAAAAGTATGAAAAAAACAAATCATAACAGATACATTATATTATTTTTTCTGTGTATTTTTTCGTTATCGGTTGATGCCCGGCAGATTATAATGCAGGATATCCCCGCTGACTGCAGAGAAAAAATCGACCGTTTGGACGATATGGTCCTGTCGGTTTTCAAATTGCGGAAACTCAGCCGCCGTGGCGCGCGGGTATCGGTGTGTGCAAAAAACTGTTCAGCACCGTCAGTTGAATTAAAGAACAGAAGAATGAAAATCACCCTGGTTTCAGGAAAAGATCTCCTTGATTCCCCTGCAAATTACCGGGCGTTGATTTCAGGACTGGTGTTGAGTACGGGGGCTCTTGATCTTAATCTCCAACCTGAAAAAGCCGTTTCAGCGTGGATTTGCGAGGGTATCAAAGAACGCAGTTATTCTTTCCGGCATACGGAACGCTTTTTAAAAGGTATGCATTGCATGCCTGTTGTCGAAGCAATGCTCCACGCCGGACTTTTTCCGGAAATGTCAACGTTTTTATCTTTGCCGGAACAAAAGGATGAAGCGGCTCTCTGGTACAGGGAGTTTTCCCGTTTTCTGCTTGAAACAGCGATCAGTAAAAAACTGCTCAACGCCTACGCTTTGCGATTACATCAAACTCAATCATACGAAGATGAAAATGAAAAACTTAAAAAAACTCTTTCTGCAATGTTTTTGAAAAATCAGAAAGAACTGACGCTGGAAACAGTCAATAAAGTCTTGTGGAACGATTATCATCCGGAACCGGCTGAATACAAGATGAAAAAACTGGAGAAACTGCTGACGCTGCAAATTCCCGAGCTGGATAAAAACGGCAAAGAAACCGGCAAAAGTAAAACGATTCCTCTGGCAGAGCTGCATATACATCTTCTCAAGCGTCCCGATGCGGCAATACAGCGCAAAAAGGCGGTGGCAGTAATTGAAAAATTCCGTTCAGGCTGTATCAAAGACGAAAATGAGCCGTTGTATAAAATTTCTGTCATGTTGAAAACACCGGCTGACGACGATGCAAAGGAGCGGGCGGAAATGCTGAATAAACAAATCGACCTGCTCCGGAAAAAACTTTTGCAGAGAAGCCGGAGAGAAAAGTTTTTATATTCTGCGGAACAGTTGTATTCATCTGTTGTCCGTACCCGTCAAAAAGTTCTGAATATCGATCAGGGAAAAGATTCTGCTTCAACACAGCAGAAACGCTTTCTGCTTGATACCGAAAAAATCTATGCTGATTGAGGATATTTATGCAAGACAATAACGACAAACGTCATGTTTTATTTCACGTGGCAGCAGTTGTGCTGTTTGTACTTCTGTTGTTCACAGTTTACCATGCAGTCCGTCCGGGACTCAAAAGATTTGCCGCCGACTTTTTTTATCCGTACTTGCGTTTATCCAGACAAACAGTCAACACGCTTTCAAATCACGCATTGCTCTCTTTCAGCAAACTTGAACTGGCAGCCCGTCTGGAACAGCTGCAAAAACTCCATGAAGCCAAAACTCTTCAGGCGGCGGCAGCAGCGGAACTGCTCCGTGAAAATCAGGAACTCCGCCGTTATGCCGGTTTGAAAGCTCCGGCAAACTGGAGTTACACGACCGCAGAAGTCATGCTGCGAGATCCCCTGCTCTGGCAGGAACACTTTGCCATATCCAAAGGCAGCGACGACGGCTTGGAATCAGGAGACGCTGTTATTGACGTTTCAGAAAGCGGCATACCGATTCTTGTCGGCGTTATCAGCAGCTGCGGCAAACACAACAGCGAAGTGATGACGGTCTATAACCCTGAGTTCTGTTTTTCTGCGGGAATCGGTCCTGAACGGATTATCGGCTTTATCAATGCCGGCGGCAGACAGGGCAGCAACGGCTATATTCCCGTGGGATACCTCAACTCAGCCGATATCCCCCAGGTCGGCAGTGCAGTCTTTACAACAGGTTTTGAACAACGTATTCCTGCCGGAATCAAAATAGGTGAATTGAGCAAAGTTGAAGAATCCCATCCGCTGTTTTCTTCAACCAACCGTATTTCCGGCTTAATCCGTCCGGCGTTTAATCCGAACAGGCTCCGTTTTGTCATCATCGCCCGGCATTCAGCTTCAGAAGAGAGTGCGTTATGAAAAAGTTTTTCTGTTTTACAACGCTGCTTTGCTCTTTGTTGATAGATTTACTGATCGGCAACAGCGGTTTTTCCATCTCTTTCACGGTCTGTATTCTGCTGTATATTGCCGGTACATCCGGCATAAAAATTGCGCTTTACCTTGCAGCTCTTACCGGATGTCTCTTTGATATGATTTACGCCCGTCCTGAAACATTTTCAACGATTGTATTTCCGCTTGCCGTCGGTGCCGGATGTTACTTCATGCCCCGCAAAGCGTACCGGTATCAACTTTACCGCAGTCTGCTGTCAGGCGCAGTTACCGCAGGTGTTTTCGTATTGGGAAATACCGTTGCCTCTGCGCTGCTTTCAGGACAAAACGGCTATCCTGCCGGTACAGTTACTCAGATTGCCGGTTCCATGATTTTCGGCGTGTGCTGTTTTCCATTGTTGATTATCGGACTGGATTATCTGGCTGAAAAAATCAATCTTCCGGGATATCTTGCCAAACAGCCGGCAGACGTGGCAAACCTTGACAAACCTGAAATCAACATAGAAACCGCTTCCGGACGCAGGAGACAAAAATGAAAACAAATGAAAATGTTATATCCTCACACGCTGAGGAACTTTTGCGGTTGAGAATATTTATTCCGGCGGCATGTTCATTTGTCTGTCTGCTGATTTTGACCGTGGTGCTGTTTTTTGAACAGGTGCGTTCAGGAGAACAGCACAGACAGCAGGTTTCGCGCCAGAGCGCAAGACAAATCCGCATTCCCGCCCAGCGGGGAATGATTTATACGCGCGATTTGAAAAAATTAACTGACAACCATTCCTCTTTTGAATTGTTGTTCTACCCCGGAGAGATGCGGAAACGGAAAAGAAAAGACTCCATAAGACACATGTTGAATAAAGCCGATGAAATCAGTGAAGCAATTGGTGTCCGGCACGACTTGACGGCAGAAAAAATCAACCGCCATATCAACATGCGTCCGGGACTTCCTCTGCCGGTACTGCAGCACCTCAGCGAAAAAACAGCTGCAAGAGCCATGGAGTCCGTCCGGGGAATCCCCGGGGCGGAGCTGGAACCCATGGAAACAAGAGGCTATCCTGAAAAACGTTTTGCCTGTCATCTGGTGGGTTATACCCGTCCGGCTGATCCGCAGAAAGCACCGGACAGAACCAACTTTTTTTACTATCTTCCCGACGATGTCGGTGTTGCCGGCATTGAGAAACTCTGCGACGGAATCAATATGGAAAACAATCTGCCTGTTTTGCGCGGTATTCCCGGCTACTCTCTTATTCAGGTCGATCATCAGGGATATGCCCGCAAAAGTATCATTGAACGGATTGAACCTGTCAACGGCAATCATGTTATTCTTACCCTTGACAGCACTTTGCAGAAAACTGCCGAAAAACTCCTTGAAGGCAAACGGGGAGCGATGGTTGCTGTGGATGCTTCAAACGGAGATATCCTTGCCGCGGCTTCTGCGCCCGGATACGATGTCGGACTTTTCATG
>JAZQYS010000660.1:0-5534 GCA_045633645.1 Victivallaceae bacterium
CTACCCAGCTTTTTTTGCAAAGCTTTTTTTCACTTTGAAAAAAAGCGTGAAAGGCGGAGACAGATACCGGCGGGGAGGATGGAGCCGGAGGCTTCGGGGATTTGCATTTCAAATCCGTTAAATTCGCAGTCATCGCCGAAAATCCGGGCGCAAATTCTCTGAAGGACGTTGACAGAAAATCCGGGGGAGTGGCAACTTAAGACGAGGGTAAAGCGCCTGCCGGGACGGTGAAGCTGCTTGCAGTCTTCAAGGAGTTTGGGCAGATCGGATTCAATTTTCCAGACTTCGCCTTTGGCGCCGCGGCCGAAGGTGGGGGGATCGAGGGCGATCAGATCGTATTGGTTGCCGCGGCGGATTTCGCGCTTGACAAATTTGCGGACATCGTCAGCAATCCAGCGGATGGAATCGGGGACATCGGGATTGAATTTAAGATTTTCCCTACCCCATTCGATCATACCTGCGGAGGCGTCGAGATGGCAGACTTTGGCACCGCTTTTAGCCATAGCCATACTGCCGACGCCGGAGTAAGCGAAAAGGTTGAGGGCATTGCATGAGGGATCCAGAATCTTTTGAAAGAATTCCCAATTCTGATACTGTTCGGCAAAGAAGCCGAGGTGACCGAACCCGGTGGGTTTCATTTTGAGGGTGAAACCGCCCCATTTTGCCTGCCATTCGGCGGGGATTTTGCGGTTGAATTTCCAGGAACCGGAACCATCGCTTTTGCGGGTGAACACGGCATCGGAAGAGTTCCATTCGGATTCGGGGAGAGAGGGACTCCAAAAGGCATTGAGGGCGGGACGGACCAGACGATAGGGACCGACCTGTTCAAGTTTGCATAAATTTCCGCTGTCAAGCAGCTGATAATCTTTACTCATTTTTTTCTCCGGCTTTATAAATAATCTCACCGCGGCGGACAGTCATCAGCAGGCGGTTTGTGCCGCATTCAAAGACGGCAAGATCGGCACGTTTTCCGGGCTGAAGGATGCCGCGGTCATGGAAACCGAAACATTCAGCGGGCGTGCGGGTAACGGCAAGAGCCGCGCGGTTTTCAGAAAGATGTCCGCAGCTCATAAGGCTGTGCCAACCGGCATCGAGCATGGTTGTGGTACCGGCGAGTTTTCCGTTGGACTGGGAATAACCGCCGTGAACAACAATGCTGGAGGGACCGATATGATAAGTTCCGTTGGGCATACCGAAAGCCATAGTACCGTCGCTGATACCGACGAGACGGTCGGCGCGTTTGCAGCGGCAGGCAAGGTCAACCATGCGCGGATGGACGTGACGTCCGTCAATAATCAATTCAGCGGTGACACGGTTATCGGTAAGGACAATGCTTGCCAGCCCCATATCGCGCTGGTGCAGGGGTTCCATTCCGTTAAAGAGATGGGTGCAGTGCGTTGCACCGGCATCAATGGCGCGTAAAGTCTGCTGTCCGTCTGCAAGACTGTGCCCCATGGAAGGCGTTACATTGTTTTCGCGCAGAAGAGAAATCAGTTGTTCAGCTCCGCGCAGTTCGGGGGCGAAGGTCATGGATTTCACCATGCCGTTGCCGGCAGAAATCAGTTCTCCGGCAAAATTGATATCAACCGGCTGCAGACAGTCTTTGACCTGGGCGCCGCATTTGGAGGGGTTGAGAAAAGGTCCTTCAATGTGAATGGCAAGCGCTTCAGCGCCGGGCATATCATTCTGCATGGCACGGGAAAGAACATTGAGATTTTCGAGCATTTTTTCAGGCTCATCGGCAACGACGGTGGGGAAAAAACCGGTCACACCGCGTTCACCTAAAACCCGGCTCATATCCTCAAGAGTGCGGGGAGAACCGTTCACACAAGAACAGTCAAATCCGCCTGCGCCGTGAATGTGGGTATCAATGAACCCCGGCGTCATGTAGGCGTTGGAAAAACGTTCAACGCGCAATTCATCTTCAATAGAGAATCCCGAAAGACCGCCGACGGCAAGGATACGGTTCCCTTCACAAAGAACAGCGCCGTGATCAATGCGCTGATCGGGCGTAATCAGATAGTCCACAACATAAAGTCTGCGGTCGCGGTTTTTACTCATAACAAAAGGTATCTCCGATATATAAAAAGTCTCTTCTGAAAAATAATATATTACCTCAAAAGTCATTTTACCACAAAATTACTTGATTTTAACAAAAAATAATGCTATTTTTTCAATACAGGAGGATTTTTAATGAAAAACATCATCATTTTTTATGCAGTCATCGGTATTGCGGCACTCATCTCACTGGTGGTGTGGTACGGCTGCCGCATTGAACCGGGGAACGGAAAAATAGCTGTTCTCATCCGCAAAACGGGAACGCCGCTTGATGCGGGAGAAATCATTGCAACAAAAAAGGGACAAAAAGGCATACAGCTTGAAGTTCTCGGAGAAGGACGTTATTTCCGCAATCCGTATATCTGGGACTGGGAAATCCGTCCCGTCACGGATGTTCCCGCAGGAAAGTTTGCTGTACTGGTCAGAAAATTCGGAAAAAACACCGCCAACGGCAGTATCATTGCCAATACGCCCGACAGCCGGGGCGTTGTCCGTGAAGTTCTCGGAACAGGACGGCACAGAATCAATCCTTACGCTTACGAAGTCAAACTCTTTGACGATATTAAAATCATGCCCGGTAATGTCGGTGTGGTCACGAATCTTACCGGAAATGATATTTTTTCGGGCGTAAAGAACGATTTCAAAAACAATGACGGATTTCTTGTTTCCAAGGACAGAAAGGGCGTGATTTCAGAGGTTCTCAAAGAGGGAACACACCGGATCAATCCCTTTATTCACAGTGTGACGATCGTCAACACCCAGAGCCAGAGACATGAGTTTTCAGGCGAAGATGCCATCACGTTTCTCACGGTGGACGGTTTTACGGTTTCACTTGAAGGAACAGTTGAATTTAATATTGATGAAAAACTTGCGCCCCGCCTGACACAGGTGGTCGGTAATATGCAGGATATTCTCAAAAAGGTCATTCTCCCCTCTGTCCACGGCTTCGCCCGTATCGAGGGCAGTAAAAAGCAGGCGACGGAGTTCATCATCGGTGAGAGCCGCCGTCTTTTTCAGGAGGAACTGGATAAATATTTGCGTTCAAACTGCCGTAAATGGGGTATTATCATCAATTCAGTCTTAATCAGAGATATCATCGTTCCGCAGGAGATTGCAGGAATCATCCGCAACCGCGAACTGGCGGTGCAGGAGGCACGTAAATATTCTCAGGAAATTGAACGTGCCCGTTCCGAAGCGGAACTTGCCAAACAGAAGATGCTGGCTGAACAGAACCTCAAAAAGGTTGCCGCCAACACAGAAAAACTGACAGCAAAAATTGCAGCTGAACAACATCAACTTGAAGCGACGGTTGCCGCGGAAACGGAACTTAAAGTTGCTGAAGTTGGCTACAATACCGCACAGGCGCAGGCAAAGGCGCGTCTCAATGAAGCTGAAGCGGAACGCAAAGTCATCGCCGAACGCAACCGCGCTGAAGCAGAAGTTCTTGCCCGTCAGGTGGAGGCTTTCGGCTCCGGCAGAGCCTTTGTTCAGGCGAAACTCTACGAAAAAATCATGCCGGGAATCGGCTCCATCACCTGGAACGGTGCCGGTAAAAGCGCATTCGGTCTGATCGAAAATGCTCCTGAAAAAGGAGGTAAATAATTATGTCAAAGAATAATGTTTTAAAATTCGCCGGAATCATTTCTGCCGTTATCCTGATTGCCGCCGCAGCATACGGGGCTTATCTCTGGTTCTTCTGCCGGGTTTATGTCCCCGCAGGCATGATGGCGGTGGTGACAGCCAAGACGGGACGTCAGCCTGCGCCCGGAACAATTCTGGTCAATGAGGGAGAAAAAGGTATCCGCAAAGAGGTGCTTTCTGAGGGAAGATACTTTTTTGACCCGGTGCTGTATGATATCAAACTCTGTAACAATATAGAGATTCCTCTGGGAAAAGTGGGCATCGTTACTTCAAAGGTCGGTAAAGAACTCCCGCCTGGAGAAATCATTGCCGCAGACGATACCGGCAAGGGAGTCCGCAAAGAGGTTCTCGGTCCCGGCGTTTACCGTCTGAATCCGGAGGGATATCAGATTGAAATCATGGATGCCATCAACATTCCTCCGGGATATGTCGGCATCGTTACAGGACAGACAGGCAAAGCCCCCCTGCCCGGCAAATTTGCCTCTTCCGGAGAAAAGGGTGTCATGCAGGATATTCTTCAGCCGGGACTTTATTACATCAATCCTTATGCGTTCCAGATCAACGTCATTGAAATCGGCATGAATCAGGTGACGATGTCCGGCAACGCCAAGGGGGCAAGCGTGGTGTCCGGACGCAGTCAGCTTGCCGCTGCCAACAGCACTTTGCAGAGCATGGCATCCAACACGCTTAAATTCCAGACCGAACTGCGCCGTCAGACAGTCCGTCCGGTGGCAAAGAAGCGTATGCTGAGCGTTCAGAAAAGCAGAAACCGTGCGATTCGTCAATCTGAAGATGCCGCAGTTCCGGCAGCAGCAAAAGATTATGCCGTACCCAGTCAGATTTTCGGACTCAGCCGTGCCGTGGAGTTTCCCTCGCGCGACGGATTCAAGGTTCTGCTGGATATGACCGTGGAGTTTGAACTGCTCCCCGAAAAAATCTCTCTGCTCTACATGCTTTACGGAGATCTTCCGCAGGTGGTTGAAAAGATTCTGCTGCCGCAGGTTCTCTCGGTTTCACGTCTCAAAGGCTCAAGTTACCGCGCTCAGGACTTCATCATGGGTGACGGACGCGAAAAGTTCCAGCTTGACCTGCGTAACGAACTGGTCAAAACGCTGGAATCCAAAAATATTGTTGTCCATAATGCCATCATCCGCAACGTTGAGATTCCCCGGGATATCCTCGTTCCCATTCAGGCGGTAAGTCTGGCTCAGGAGCAGAATCTCACCAACGTCGCCATGCAGAATACCGCCAAGAAACTTGCGGAACTCAACACCGAGACCGAGCTGATTGAACAGCGCCGTCAGGAAGTCCGTCAGGAAACTGAAAAAATTGTCGCTTCCATCAATGCTGAACGCAAGCGTGAAGTTGCCGCAATCAATGCTTCCACACAGCTTAAGGTTGCAGAAATCCAACTCAAAAAGTCCGAGATTATTGCAAAAACCAATCAGCTCAAAGGCGAAACTGAAACAAAGGCAAAGTTTCTTGTTGAAAACGAAAAAGCGCGCGGCGAAATCATGAAAGCCAAGGCCGTTGGCAACGGTTCACTGCTTTCAGAAATGATTATGGTCAATACCCTCAATCCCAAGGTCAAAACCAGTATCATCCATGCGGGCCCCGGTACACTCTGGACCGATTTAAAAGGTGCCGCCATCTCTGTCCCAACCAAATAAATTCAATCGGGCTGCTGCATATCAGCAGCCCTTTTTTACGGGAACGCGCTGTTCCCGACAAGGGTAGATGGTTCTTGGGGAAGGGGAAAACTTCTTTTCACGAGAAAAGGCCGAAACGTCGGCTTCGGTATATTTTCTTCCCCCTTGTCCGCCGTAGCCTTGTGC
>JAZQYS010000661.1:0-8537 GCA_045633645.1 Victivallaceae bacterium
TCTATGCTGGATATTTTCAGCGGAAAACCTGATTTTTCAGCAGATAACTGCAGAAATGAGATTCTTTTTGCGCTTTCCTGCTGCGGTGCTGAAGATCTTGCAGAACGCAGTATCGCCTTTATGTTTGACAGGATTCTTGCCCGGGAGGGGGACTTGGGCGCATCAGATTTTCTCCCCGTATTTTCTCTTGCGGATATGTTCCGTGAACTCGGGAATATTGAAATTTTGCAGCGGCTTTATCCGCAGGTTGAGCAGCTGCTTGAACGGGCAAAAGCGCAGCTTGATTCAGATAGCGGACTTTTGAAAAATGCTTCAGGCGGCAGTGATACCAATTCCTGTCTGTTGTTTAAAGGCGCGCTGGATTTAGCGTGGACTCTCGGCAATGCGGCGGGTATCCCGGGCATTGAATGGATGAAAGAAACAGCTCAAAAGTTATCCTGTGCCATACTTTCGCTGTGGGATGACCGTCCTCTTTCTTTTTGTGCGGGTTTGAGTGATAAAAAAGAGCATATTCCCGCATTTCCTGTTTTAAGCAGTGTGCTTGCGCTGTTGTTTGATGTGATTCCTGAAAACAGACGTTCTTCAGTTTGTGCCAATATCATTTCTCCGCACAGCGAACTTGAAAAAGTTACCGGTTCTGCCGGGAACATGTTCCTGCTTGAAGCTCTTGAAAAACTGGATATGCCCGATTTGATAACAGAACAGATACGTTCAGGAAACAGCGTGTCTGACAGCGGCTCTGCGTTTTCACTTTGTATATTCCCTCAGGTTTTTCTCGGACTTAAAAACAACGGCAGCAGCCTGAGTTTTACGGTAAGTCCTTTTGTCCGCGATCTGGAATATGCCTCGGGAACGCGTTGGACGCCCTGCGGTCCTGTGCATGTCAAGTGGCGCAAAACAAGTGAACAGACTCTTGTGATAGATTGCTGCGCTCCGGCAGGGGTGAACTTGCAGTATCGGGAAAATGTTTCTCTCAGAGAATACAATGTTGAATTTAACTGTTTTGAATCAGAAGAGGTGTGATAAAATATGCTGACAGGATCATTCTGGCCCGCTTTATTCGCTTTTACCGCTGTGACACTTGCGATGTTCGTGCTGATAGACTTCGGTACTTATGTCGCCGCGCGTTACCGTGAACGTTATCTCGAAGAAGCCAAAACGGAATTGGACGATGTCCTTATCCAGATGCCTGCGGGGCGAATTCTTGATTTATCCGTTGCCTCGTCTGCGCTCGGCGGAATTATTACAATTATCATCATGGTTCTGCAGTTGGATTCCTTTTCATGGCGCTGGGGATTGCCGGTTGCACTGCTGGTTGCTCTGATCGTTTTTCCCGCCCCGCGTGTGGGGTTGAAATATATCCGCAAACGGCGCTTGAACAAGTTTAATTTACAACTTGAAGATGCGCTCGGCATGATGTCCGGCGCACTCAAAGCCGGATTCAGTATCAATCAGGCGCTTGAAGAAGTTGCCGACTGCGATCTTCACCCGGTATCGGTGGAGTTTCGTCTGCTGCTTCAGGAGTTGCGTCTGGGCGTGCCTCTTGAACAGGCTCTTGACAACATGAGCCGCCGCCTCAACTCCGATGACTTTGATCTGGTGGTGACGGCAATTGTGACCGCCCGTCAGACGGGAGGAGAATTAACGGGAACCCTTGAACGTGTCGCCATGCTGATTCGTGAACGTGTCCGTATCAATCAAAAAGTTATGGCATTGACAGCGATGGGCAGACTTCAGGCGACGATGATCGGTGCCATGCCTTTTGTGCTGATGGTGGGATTAAATTACGTAAGTCCCGATATGATGTCGCTTTTTATGAGCAGTGCCGCCGGAATCATTGCCATTATTGTGGTTGTGATTCTGGTTATCTGCGGTTTTCTTGCCATACGCAAAATCACCAATATTGAGGTATGAAGATGTCTTTGACTGCTTTGCTTGCTGCGGTGTGTGCGGGAATTTCCTGCGGTTGTCTGGGGTTCCTGTTTCTGAAACGTTTTTCATCAATGGAGTTGGAAAAACGTGATTTAACCCGTGAAAAACGGGTTCCGCTTGTATTTAAAGTTGTTTTGCCGCTGTTGAGTCTCACCCGTCCTCTGGCAAGTTCGAACAGCTGTGCGCTCTGGCGTAAGCGTGAACAGGTGAAACTTGAAATGGCAGGATATTCCATTGTTTTTTCAGCAGAGGATTTTGTTGCAATAAAACTGTTGTACAGTTTGCTTGCGCTGGTTATTCTCTTTGCCGGTGCGCTTACGGGAAAACTTGCCATTCCGTTTTTAATGGGTGTATTGATTGCGGTTTATCCCCGTGTGTGGATGAGTGCCACGATCAAGGCACGTCAGTTGTCGATCATGAAAGCATTGCCCAATCTGCTGGACGTGCTGACGCTTTCAGTGGAGTCCGGACGGGATTTGATTTCAAGTTTGCGTGATATCCTTGCCCGGCGCCGTCCCGATGCGCTGGGAGAGGAACTTTTGCAGGCGTTCAGTGAGATTCAGTTGGGACGTAAACGCAGTGAGGCACTCAAAGCCATGGCAGAAAGAGTCCGTCAGATTGATCTTACGGCAACGGTCAACGCTATTTGTCAGGCGGATGAACTGGGTGTCAGTATCGGTCAGCAGCTGCGGATACAAAGTGATATGCAGCGGGCAAAACGTTTCGCACTTGCTGAGAAACTGGCAAACGAAGCCTCTGTCAAAATCATCATTCCGGTTGTGTTGTTCATTCTGCCGGCGGTTTTCATCATTCTGCTCGGACCGCTTCTGCTGCAAACTGCAAGGATGTTCCGTTGATATGCTGTTAAATTCAAATACCGGAAAATATCTTGCGGGGTATTCGTTTTATGCAAGGAATCTGCTGGTCCGCCTGACCGGAATGATCTGCCGACGTTTTGTCTGCGGAAAATTTGATGCGCTGATTTTTGAAAAATGCAGTTCCGTTCATACTTGTTTCATGCGTTTCCCGCTTGATCTTGTGTTTATTGACCGTGAAAACAAAGTCGTTTCCGTACATCGCCGGGTGCGCCCCTGGAAAATTGTTTTCGGCGGCAGGGGGGCGGTTGCAGTCATAGAACTTCCGCCGGGGGCGATTGACTTTTCAGGAACGGAAAAAGGACATATTATTGATTTTCGTTCAATAACAAGAGATAAAGGCATTGAAAAAATTTCATCCGGAGCTATCTTATTATCTGATTCAAATTACGGGAACTGAAGAATATGAAAATAACTTTTATCAACGGAAGAGAGGCAGGGCGTACTTTTGAGTTCGTTTTGCCGCAGATTACCGTCGGACGCGAAGATGCCAATGATTTGCGGATTCCGACTGAGGGCGTGTCCCGTTATCATGCCAGATTCAAGCAGGAACTGTCAGGCGGTTGGAGTATTGAAGATCAGGGCAGCACCAACGGTGTCAAGGTGAACGGAGAACGGATATCCGGCACATATTTTCTTGCAGAAAATGACAGAATTGAAATCGGTGAACAGATTTTAACTGTATCCGATCTTGCGGGGGAACCGCCCAGGATTGTATTTAATCCGGTCAATACGGACTCTCCTGTGATTGCAGCGGGACCGGCTCCCGGAACAGCCGTTGTTGAGGAACAGCCTGCGCCTGAAGCGCGGACTTCCGAACCGGAGAACTCACTTCTTGAATCCCTTAAAAAAGGCCCTCTCTTTTCTTCTGAAACTCATAATGAAGAAGAAAAGAAAGAGCCGAAAGCCGCAGGAACTTCTCCGAAACGCGGCATGTCTCCCATGTTATTTTATACAATTGTCGTCTGTCTGGTCATCGTTGCATTAACTTCCTGTATCAAGATTTTTTCAAACGATGGCAAAACTGGAACAGTTGAGCGTTCCGTTGAAGAGGAACCGATATTCCTTACTTTTGAAAAACTCTCAGTTCAGCGCGATAATGTTTTCCGCTTTTCTCTGAAACTTGAAGGAAATAAAGCGATTTTCACCATTGATGATATCCGCAGCCGCCGTCATCCCGAACCGCTGGTGGTTGAAAATCCCGCAGGATTGGATGTGCTGCGCGGCAGAATCAATGCCTCCGGTATCTGGCGCATAAAAGCTCCCGCAGAATCTCCCGACAACAGCGGACTCCGCCGCCGTCTCGGAATCATGATTGGAAAACAGGTTAAAGATATCGTCATTAACGGTCACCGCGCAACTCCTGAATTTGAGGATGTTGAAAGTGCCGTTTATGAATTTGCCGAAGGCTGCGGTATGCAGACGGTTTCTCTTTCAGGAGAAGAGATTATGAAGATGGCAAAAGAGAGTTTCAACAAAGCCGAAGACCTCTATGCCAACAGAGAATCCGACGGCAATAATCTGCGCGACGCGATATCCCGTTACCGGGTGGTGGTTAATTATTTGAGTCAGTTTACTCCGCCTCCGGCTCTTCTCAAGGAGGCGAAGTCCCGTTTGGCGGAGGCTGAAAAATTGCGTAAAGCCAAACTTGAAGAACTTGAATTTCAGCGGGTCCGCTTTCAGAATGTCCGTGATTTTGATGAATTGCGCCGTGTTTTCATGAAAACGATGGAGTTGACCGAACCGGAATCCCGTGAATACAATGTGGCGCGTAAACGCCTGCATATTCTTGATGTCCGTCTCAAAAAACGCAGAGGTTCACGATGAAAACAGTTAAGATGATATTGCCTCTTCTGTTGTGTCTTGCCGTTGTCTGCGGCTGCGGCAAAAAAGCTCCGGCAACGGGAAAAATTGTATTTTCCGGACATCCGGCGCTTGAAGTTGTTTACAAAGGTAAAACTTTCAAGGGAAATCCCGTTTCTCTCAAAACCCGTCCGGGAACATATAATTTCCGTATCGGTGCGCCGGGACATTATCCGCGTTTTGCGGTCGTAACAGTCAAAGCCGGCAGAACAACTCAGGTCAAAGTTGAACTTGAACCGGTTGTTTCCGCTGTTTTAATTGACAGTGAACCGCGGGGGGCGCGCGTGAAGTTCAATGGAGAAATCCGCGGCAGTACGCCGCTTGTGATTTCTGATCTTCCCGTCGGAGAATATTCTGCGCAGATACTTTGTCCCGGATACGCAGAAGAACAGCTTGCCTGGCGTATTGTCAGTGAACGTCTGCACCCGCGGGTCTTTGCCCGTCTGCGCATGACTTCAGGAAGAATGATTATTAAAACAATTCCCGAGGGCGCGCGTGTTTTCATCAACGGTCAACTCTCAGGTATCTCTCCGTACAGTGCCTCGCTTGAATCGGGAATCCATAAAGTGCGTATCGAAAGAGAGGGATTTAATCCCATTGAACAGAATGTGACAGTAAAAAGCGGAAAGACGGGAACTTTGACCCTGCGTCTGGATACCCGTCCGGGTTCATTGAAAATAGCAAGTGTTCCCGAAGGAGCCGAGGTGTTCCTTGACGATGTAAAAAAGGGTGTAACGCCTCTGTTTCTTGAGGCAATCCATCCGGGAAACTACCAGGTGCGTCTGGTACATCAGGGATATGATGATCTGCTGCGCGTGGTATCCGTTGCGCCGGGAAGAGAAGAAAGTGTCCGTTTTCAGCTTGATAAAAGTACCGGCAGTGCGGGCTTCAGAATCCGTCCTGCGGGGGTGAGTTATTTAATTGACGGCAAGTTTATCGGAAAAGTCCGTGGTGTTGCCGCTTCCGTGACGGAAACTCAATTGACGGTTGTGGAAAATCTTGCGCCGGGCAAACATATTTTGACCGTGACCCATCCCCGGGCGAAACCTTTGCGCAGAGATATTCCTTTTACGGTTGCCAAGGGGAAACGCTTTGTGATGAAGGACAATATCACCCTCTGGGTTGCCAATTGTGAAATTACTTTCAAGGACGGCAGAGTAGAGTCGGGAATGATTCTCAGTGAATCTGAATCAGATATATATTACAGTCCGGCGGTGGGGATAAAATATCCTGTATCGCGGTCGTATATCAGGAACATAAAACATATTCCGCTGGTTGATAAATAACACCGCAACGGTCCGGAATACCCCGGAATATGAAAAATTATGCAAAATAAACGGTGTCAAGTATTGACTTTTTCTAAATATGGCGTTAGATTAAGAGACGTTGGGTTATGTAATTTTGCCGTTAAACGGTATTTGAGTTTTACAAGTTAAGGACTTTCACCATGGGGAAAAGGTGTTTTTACACGCTCTCAGCGATTTTTGCAGGGTTTGCTTTGATCGCATCTGAAGGGGATGCCGTCGTCATCCGGTCAGCAACATCATGTTTTAAAATTCCGGCAAAGCAGAAGCTGAATGTCAAGACGGCAATTGCCCGTTTTGAAGCCGAGGCCCGGCGCGGGAATGTTGATGCCAAAGCCCATTTGGGTTTGTTTTATCTCCGCGGACTGGGTGTGAAAAAAGATGCTGCCAAAGCGTGGCGTTATTTTAAGGAATCCACCGCCAGAGGCAATGCTCTCGGTGATTTCGGTTACGGTTATTGTCTCTATGCCGGAATCGGTGTCCGTAAAGATTACCGTGCCGCTGTTGCGCCGCTTGAAAGAGCCGTTGCTGCCGGAAACAGCGATGCCATGCTCCTGCTCTTCAATATCCGCCGCAATGGCTGGGCAGGAAAAACCGATCTTGCTGAAGCGTTGAGTCTGCTCCGCCGTGCCGTTGCATCCGGAAATGCTGCTGCGGTTTACCGTCTGGGCGTCTGCTACTTCAAAGGCGAACTGGTCAATGCCCGTGATGATGAAGCCTTCCGTCTTTTCAAAGCCGCTGCTTCCGGCGGTGTGCTTGAAGCAGAAACTGCTCTCGGTAAATGTTACATTGAGGGCAGGGGCGTTGATAAAGATGAAGAAAAAGGACTTGAAATTCTTGATAAAGCCATTGCCCGCGGCAGTGCCTCTGCATTGATCGTCAAGGGTGATTATTTTGCAAAGACGGATTCCAAACAGGCTGTTGCCCTTTATGAAAAGGCCGCAAAAATTGATGCCGCAGCCGGAAATTTCGCTCTCGGCCGTTTCTATCAGACAAAAGATGTCAAAAAATCCGATATGTATTTTGCGCGCGCAGCCGGCTCCGGCAGTGTCGCCGCAATGGGATATGCCGGAGAAAAACTTATCCGCAGCGGTCGTAACGTCTCTCAGGGTGTTGCCCAGTTGAGCCGAGCCGCCGCGATGGGAGATTCTGCAGCACAGTTGAAACTTGGTAAATATTATCTCTCCTGCATTTCCCCGCGTGAACGTGATAAAGCGTTTGCTTATTTGCGCAACGCAGCAGATTCCGGTGTTGTTGAAGCTTATTACTTTTTGTCTCTCTGCTACCGCAATGGCTACGGTGTTAAATACAATCCCGCCGCCGCTGCGGACGCTGCCAAATTCTCTGCCGATTCCGGCAACAGTTTCGGACAGCTGCTTTACGGCGTCTACTGCCGTGACGGTATTGGCGTGAAGCAGGATTTTACCAATGCCCGCCGTTATTTTGAAATGTCTGCCGCACAGAAAAACCGTGCCGCCGCAGCTGCTCTTGCTGAACTTGATATCAAGCTTGCCGAAGCAGCCGGTGCGCAGGTTTACGATGCTGCCTCAATTGCCGTGCTTGAAAGCACTGCCAAAGAAGGCAACACCAACTCCAAATATCTGCTGGGCAAAATTTACACTGAGGGAAAAGGTGTTGCCCGCGATTACAACCGCGGCAGAAAGTATCTTGAAGAGGCCGCAGCTGCCAAAAATCCTGATGCTCTGTGCATGTTGGGTATTTATTACGCCCGTGGTATTGCCGGAGAAAAGAATTTAACCAAAATGTTCCAGTGTTTCAAGAAAGCCGCCGATTTGGGTTCAGCCGAAGGTTATCTGAATTTGGGACGCTGCTATTTTGAAGGACTCGGTGTCAAAAAGAATTATACTGTTGCTTACAATAATTTCAAGAAAGCTGCCGAATACGGTTCAGCTGAGGGCGAATTCTGGACCGGTATGTGTCAGCTCAAAGGAATCGGTGTCCGTGCTGATGTTGTCGGCGGTTTCAGGACTCTGCGCCGTGCTGCGAGCAATGGCAACGCTGAGGCCTGCTGCTACGTCGGACTTTGTTACACTGACGGACTTGGTGTCAAACGTGATGCAGATCTTGCCTTCAAGTTTTTCCGCCGCGGTGCGGAGCTTGGCAGCAGCAATGCCATGTATCAGTTGGGATTGATTTACAACAACGGCAATGAAGTTGTTAAAAAAGACCGCAAACTTGCGTTTGAATGGTTTGATAAGTCAGCTGCTCTGGGTAACGCTTACGGAATGTATTTCCTTGCACCGTTCTATGAATATGGTGAAGTTGTTGCCAAAGATACCGTCAAAGCGGCGGCACTTTACCGTCAGGCGGCTTATGCCGGCAACCGTTATGCCCAGTATCTTCTCGGACGCTGCTACGAAAACGGTATCGGTGTGTTTGTTGATGAACGTGAAGCGATGCGCTGGTATCAGAAAGCTGCCGAAAACGATTTCCCGTTGGCAGAAGAAGCCATGCAGAGATTGGAAAAGAAACAGAATGAGGCCCGTGTCCTGTAAGGTCCCGGCTTTTTATAAAGTTTGAAAAATTTAAACAAAATAACATA
>JAZQYS010000662.1:0-5935 GCA_045633645.1 Victivallaceae bacterium
CAAACTGCGGCACAGCAAACCCATGGGGTATATCGTGACGCACCTTCTTGTCTGACCGGCCAGACAAGTCAGACTGGTCAGACTCTAACATCATACCCCCGCAGAAAAGCATGCCGCCGTTGCCATCAGGAAGACTGCAAAAAAATATGTTTTTTTCTTTGTCAACAGCTCTTTAATGCCTTGAATTTAAAAAATATTTCCGTATATTATACTCGTATTACTTTTTTATCCAAAATTATATTTTAACTATTGGAAATTGTTGCAAAAAATTTCCGTGAAAAAGGGAGTCAAAAATGAAGAAAACACAAGTTGCTGTGACGCTTGCCGGTCTTCTGGTGCTGACCGGCTGTACCAAACCTGTTATGCAGGATAACCGCTATATTCCGGCAAAGGACGATCAGGCTGTCGGTGCAAGCCGTCAGTATGATGATTTCGGTTCTGATAATAAAACTTACGGCTCTATTCCTCCTGCTTCTGCCGACAGCCAGTCTGTTCCGGCTCAGCCCCGTTATGATCAAGCGCAGCAGACTCCGGCTCAGCAGACTCCGGCTCAGCAGACCCGGAATAACGGACCTTACTGCAAATACGCTCCGATGGAAGATGTCAAATCTTCCGGCGGAATTTCTGACTCCCGTCCCGCCCGCAAAGCCGGAAAAAAAGGCAGACGCACTGCCGGCAAAGCGGCTTTGCCCAAGGGAGGTATTTATGTTGTCAAATCCGGTGATTATCCCGCAAAAATCGCAAAGAAATTCGGCGTTTCCGTTTCTGCTTTGCTCGAAGCTAATAAAATGACCATGGATGATGCCAAAAAACTTCAGATCGGTCAGAAGTTGACCATTCCCGCAAAAGGTGCTGCAAAAGGCAAAAAAGTCAACAAGAAAACTGCCGGAAAAACTGAAGTCAAAGTTGAAGCCGGTGTTTATGTTGTCCGTTCAGGAGACGTTCCGGCGCGTATTGCTCGCCGTCTCAAGGTCAAACTTGCTGATCTGCTCAAGGCCAACAATATGACTCTTGAAGATGCCAAAAAACTTCAGATCGGTCAGAAACTGGTTGTCCCCGGCAAGGGAGTCCAAAAGCAGGAAGTTGCCCAAAAAGATGTGACCACTGAAAAGAAGACCAAACAGGATGCTCAGAAGCAAGAAGTCAAAGAGAAAAATGAAGATTTGGATTCTGCAGACCAGATTGCAAAGAAGATTGAAGAAAATCCTGCGGATGACAAAAACAAAAACAACTTTGATGACGGCGGTGAGCCGTATGAACTTGCTGAAGATACCACTTTTCAGGAACTCGCTGTCAAACTTAATGTCCCTGAAGCAAAACTCCGCAGCATGAATACGGAATTCACGGGTGATAACCTGTCCAAAGGAAGCTGCGTGATGATTCCTTCAAAGAAGTAAGTTTTTATTTCTGAATAGGAGATATTCTTTTGGAATATAATATCTTAAAACTTATAATTTTTGCAGCATGGTTTTTTGCCGGTATTTATATGCTGGACAAAATAAATACCAATCCCCGCAAGTGGGGACGTGCTGACAAAAACAGTAATGATGAGGGTCAGAGCCGCAATGAGTGGCTGACCCTTTTCTTTGCTCCTGTCATGTTTTTGATTTTTCATGCCAAAAAATTCTGGCAGGAAAAGTTGTGTTTTTTTTACGCGCGCACGAAGCGCAAGTTCAAGTATGCCAATGTCAATATTTTTGATTCCAACGGCAATGCGCTTTACGCTTCTGATTACGACAACCCTGCGATTGATGAACTGAAAAATATCATTAGTGAGGCGGCTGCAAAGCGGGCAAGTGATGTATTTCTTGATCCCTCGGGAGACGGTAAAATGTCTTTGCGTTTCCGCATTGACGGGGCTTTGATTCCGATCAGGGAACTGGGGGGTGTTTTCGGAGACAATGTTATCAATGCCATCAAAGTTGCTGCCGGTATGGATATTACTGAAAAACGCCGTCCGCAGGATGGTTCTTTCGCAGCTCAGATGTCTGAGGCGGGAATCGCTTTCCGCGTTGCGACTGTCGGTGCTTTCGGCGGCGAAAAAATGGCAATCCGTCTCCTCGGCGCTCAGACCGGTCCGAAAACTTTGGAAGAGATCGGTTTTTCTGACGGACAATGTGAATTGCTCCGCAATGCCATTGGTTTGAATTCCGGCATGATTTTGATGTGCGGTGCTACCGGAAGCGGAAAAACCACCACCCTTTACGCTTTAATTGATAATCTTGATTATACCCTCAAAAATGTTATTTCCATTGAAGACCCTATTGAGAGAGTTCTTCCCAATGTCAGTCAGATGGAAGTCAATACCAAAGCGGATATCACCTTTGCAAAAATCCTGCGTAATGCCCTGCGTCAGAATCCGGATGTAATCTGCCTGGGAGAAATCCGAGACGAAGAAACCGCTGAAATCGCCATTCATGCGGCGCAGACCGGACACTTGATTATTTCAACTGTTCACAGTAACGATTCCGTTGATACGCTGGATCGTCTCAGCAGTCTGGGAGTGCCTTTCCGCAGTCTGGCTTCAACAATCAAAGTCGTTATCAATCAGAGACTGGCAAGAAGGCTTTGTCCGCATTGCAAAAAGCCTGCAACTCAGATGCCGAAAAAGTGGCATGATTTTTTTGTGCAGTACGGTTTGGATTTTTCGGAATTGTGTGTTCCTCAGGGATGTCCGGAATGCAACAATACCGGCTTTAAAGGCAGGGTCGCCTGTTTTGATATTTTAGTCATTGACAGTGCGCTCCGGGCGGAATTGGAACAGGAAAATGTTTCTCTGTCAAGAATCAAACAACTTGCTGATGCAAGAGATGTTTCAAACAATCTGCTTTATCATGGTGCAACGCTTGCCGCACAGGGAATAACTTCTCTCAGTGAAATTGACAGAGTGACGATTGAAATGGATGGAGGACTCTGAAATGATTGAAACAATTATATTTCTGGTTCTTCCGGTATTGATTGCTCTGTTTGCATTGCAGTCAAGATTCTTTCACAACTGGTGTTTCCTGCTGAATTCCTCCCTTGCTGTTTATATCAGTTTCTGGACATATCCGCTGATTTCAAAACTGGTCAAGGCTTTTTATCCCAAAGAACTTCAAGTCTGGTCTGTTATGATCACGTTGGAGGCGGTGACACTGGTTTGTCTGTTGGCTTTAAGCAAAATCACAAGTTCAATGTCAAGTCATGGCGGCGGCGGATATCATCTGCCTAAAAGCCGGACTTTATTGACGTTTATTCCCTGTGCATTGACGGGATTGCTGTATTCAGGTGTGATCGGATATCTGATTTGCGTATCCCCGTTGTACTGGAAATTGAGCAAACAGGAATCTTTTTCAAAGAAGGCTGTCCGCCGGATGCAGATTTTTACTGTCATCATGGATAGTTTCAGTTTGCAGAATTACAGCTCTTCTCAGCGTAAACAGAGTCTGGAGAAAATAATCTTTCCGCTTGAAGATCCTGCCGTCGTCGCCGCAAGAAAAGCTGAACAGCTCCGTGTTGAAAAAGAGGCCGCTGAAAAGAAAGCTGCCGAAGAAAAAGCCGCGGCTGAAAAAGCTGCCGAAGAAAAAGCAAGAGCCAAGGCCGAAGCCGCAAGGAAAAAACGCCGCAGCGGCAAAATCGGCGCAAAGTTCGTTCCAGGGCAATACGGAAACAGCGTACGGGATTCTCATCCGGAACTGTCTCGGAAAATAACTGAAACCGGCAAACAGACAACAAAAAAGTAAGGAGTATTATTGAATTATGACTATACCCGAACTTCTTTCATACGCCTCCAACTGCGGGGCATCAGATCTTTTCATCACTGCCAACAAAGCACCGTCATTCCGCGTCTGCGGCGAGTTGACCGGCAGTGAAGAAGAAATCAACACCGCTTCAGAAATTGACTCTTTCCGCAGGAATCACATTACTCCCGAAGCTGAAGATATCTACCGCAAAAACGGCAGTGTGGATGCGGCGCTTTCTCTTGAAACCGGAGAGCGTTTCAGAGTCAATTATCTGCAGACTTCTTTCGGTCCGGCTATGGTCGCCCGTCCGATTCACTCCGGCAATGAACTTTATATCGAAACGCTCGGACTGCCGATGGTTCTCGGTGAAATTTGTGCCGAAAAAGACGGTATTATTATTGTTTCAGGAACAAGCCGTTGTGGTAAATCCACTACGCTGGGCGCACTGGTCAATCAGATCAATATGACTGAAAACAGACATATCGTCACCCTTGAAAACCCCATTGAATTTATTCACATGGATCAGGCGGGTGTCGTCACTCAGCGTGAAGTTACCAACAATGACTACGCCGGAGCCATCCGTTCCGCCCAGCATGAAAGTCCCGATGTAATTGTCATCGGAGAACTTTCTTCTCAGGAATCCATCCGCGCCGCCATCCGCGCCGCCTTGAACGGTCATCTTGTTATTGCCGTCGTTGTTGCGCCCGATGCGGTTCAGGCTCTGATCCGTCTGGTCAAAAGTTTCCCCGAAAGCGAACAGCAGCAGATTGCTTTTGATTTGAGCCAAGTGCTGCTTGCCTCTATGGCGCAGCGTCTTGTTCCCAGAGTTGACGGTGAGGGACAAGTCGCCGCCGTGGAACTTCTGCGCTGTACCAATGCCATCAAAAAACTGCTGGTTGAAAGGGATTTTCCCGCAATCAGAGAGTCTCTCGGACGTGCCAACAGCAACGGTACAGTCAACTTCAACAAATCTCTCTTCTACCTGGTGCGTGACGGATTCCTTGATCCTGCTCTTTCTCTGGTTTTCAGCGACGATCCCGGCGATCTTGAACTGCTGATTAAAGGTATGGATTCCGAATCCAATGAAAAGCAGTACGGAACTCCCGAAGATGCCGCCGAGGGTGATGTTATTGACCTGCCCAAACTCCTGCGTTCCGCCGTTAAACTCGGAGCCTCTGACTTGCATCTTTCTGTCAACGCTCACCCCATGATGCGTGTTCACGGCGAACTGCGTCCCCTGGGATTGCCCGTTCTCAAAGATCTGGATACCAAACGTCTGCTTTTCGGACTTTTGACTCCTCAGCAGAAGTTGAGTTTTGAACAGAACAAGGAACTTGACCTTGCCATCGCTGTTGAAAGCGGTAATCTTGATGACAACGGCAATCCCGAAATGAGCCGTTTCCGTGTGAACGCATACTATCAGCGCGGTTACGTCGGCGTTGTCGCCCGTGTTATTACGACAAAGATTCCCTCTCCGGAATCTCTGAATCTGCCGCAGTCCATCATTGATCTCTGCGAAAAGAAGCAGGGCATGATCCTCGTGACCGGACCTACCGGAAGCGGTAAGTCAACCACGCTTGCCAGTTTGATTGACCGCATCAACAGTACCCGTCCGGAACATATCATCACCATTGAAGACCCCATTGAATACGTTCACGCCAACAAAAAGAGTCTGATTCAGCAGCGTGAACTTAATGCCGATACCATGAGTTTCTCCCGGGCGTTGAAGTCCGCTCTCCGTCAGGACCCTGACGTTATCCTCGTCGGAGAAATGCGCGACACCGAAACCATCGGTGCCGCCCTGACCGCCGCCGAAACCGGTCACCTGGTTATGGCAACACTTCATACCAACAGTGCCGCCCAGACCATCGACCGTATCATTGATACGTTCCCGCCGGAACAGCAGAATCAGGTCAAACTTCAGCTTTCAGGCTGTATCGTCGGTATTATTTCTCAGCGTCTGCTCCCCCGTGCCGACGCCGACGGACGTGTCGCTGCTTTCGAAATTCTTATCGGCACTCCGCCGATTCAGGCCCTTGTCCGCGACGGAAAAACCAGTCAGCTTACCTCCGTCATGGAAACCGGTTTCAAAGACGGCATGATCACTATGCGCCGCAGCCTTGATGAACTGCTCGCTCAGGGTATGATCTACGAAGAAGACGCCCGCGCGCTCTCCCTCGACGCCGTCGAAGTCCAGGCTTTTGAGTAAGAGG
>JAZQYS010000663.1:0-1947 GCA_045633645.1 Victivallaceae bacterium
CGTTGTGGCAGTACTCTGAATTCTGCCGGAAGAGTCGCGATAAACGGTTCGGTTGCCTTGAGTTGTGGCCGTACTCTGAATTCTGCCGGAGGAATCGCGGTAAACGGTGCGGTTACCGGCAAATAAACTGATTGCGGCAGAGAAAACGAATAAACAAATAATCAAACGCTTCATCACAATCTCCTGTTAAAAATATTTGTCAGCAATATCAAGATAATGCGCCCAGTCCTCGGGAGTTTGATTGTGCCTGCCGGTCCGGATGTGATAAGATATATCACCTGTCACAAAACTATCCGGAGGGGGCATGACATCACATTCAAGACCCTTTGAACCGAAAAGCGCATAAACATTTCCGGCATAAAGCGCACTTAAAAACTCGCCTTCCGGATCAGCTCCGGAATCAGAAGTTGCACTGGCAACGGCGAGCAATCTCGGAGCAGTAAGAGAAAGCAGAAAATGCTGATCAAAAGGCATTTCATACTCTTTATTGATGTACTTGCGGGCATTTTTCACGAACCAGTGCGGACGGAAATTGACAAGAATAAAAAAGTTTTCTCCGAACATCCGGTGCGATAATGCCGCGCCCAGACAGCCTGAATCGTTGGATATCACAAGTTGACAACGCTGATCAAGAGCCCCCGCCCATAAGGACGTTTTTCCCAAACGGGAGTGTCCGTGAAGCAGGAGTTTCTGAGAATCAATTTCAGGTACTGTTTCAAGATAATCCAGCGCGCGGGATATACCCCATGCCCAGGCACCGATGGCGGAATACTTCTCATGAAATCCGTAGTATCCTTCAAAATCTCCAAAAAGCGTAAAGCAGCTGTCCTGCCAACCATCGGGCGTATCCGGAAAAATATCCTCGTAACAAATTGTTGCAGAAGCATATCCGCGCCTGACAACTTCTTCAAAACACCAGCGGGAGGACTGGATTCCACGGGAACTTTCTTCAAAAAATTCAGGTGTCACACGGGTAACGGCATTAACTTTTCCGTCATTGAAACGATCAGGTGTTTTCAAAACATCCGTTTCATCGGTACAGCCGTGATTGCCTTTAAAATTAAGTCCGAAGAAACAGGGAACAGGTCCGGCGGCATTCACAGGAAGATACAAAAGCAAATCAAACGAAAAGCTTTTTCCATTCTGCGTGGAACAATGAATTCTGATTTCCTGACGGCGGGCAAGTCCGTTTAAAGCCCCTTCTTTGCATGAGAGCAGTTCAAAACGCATTTCATCCGGACGGGGAAGCTGTTCACCGTAGATTTCATCTTTGAACAGTTGCAGAATTTCCGGACGACGGCGGGACATCCATTCAGCAGCCGTACTCACAGAACTTCCGTCAGAATATTCCAACGGAGAAGGCAGAGCAAAAGAGGGAATATTTTCACGGTCAAAATTGGTGGTATGCGGATAAATTTCTTCAAAAATTTCAGCAAACTTTTCCCGATCTTCACCAACTTGAGATTGAATCTCACAAGCTTTTTGAATATATGACGGTAAAGTATTCACTTTTCTTACTTACCTAATTCTCTGGAACGCGCAGCGGCAGCACGGACAGCCTGCATGGCAGAAGCGTGAAAAGCGCGTTCAGCCAGAAGTTCCAAACCTCTGGAAGTTGTTCCGGCGGGACTGGTTACTGCATCACAAAGTTCAATGGGGTGTTTGCCCGTTGTCAAAACCATTTTGGCAGCTCCGAGAAGAGTCTGTGCAGCAAGTTTCACAGCAACATCACGCGAAAGACCTTCGGCAACACCGCCGTCGGCAAGTGCCTGAATGAACTCAAAAACATAAGCCGGACCGCTGCCTGATAAACCGGTCACTGCATCAAGATCGCTTTCTTTCACCTGATAAGCAACGCCGACGGCTTCAAGAATTTTGCCGACAAGTGCGGCATCTTCAACTGAAGCTCCAGAGCCGGGGGCATAGGCTGAAGCACCCTCTCCAACC
>JAZQYS010000664.1:0-2767 GCA_045633645.1 Victivallaceae bacterium
GAAGATTCTTTTACGCCGGATATTTTTTCAATCTGATTTACAACTTCCGCAATGTGGCTATCGTATTGGAAAATGCTTCCGATATGAGAGATCCGGCAGAAGCAGTTATTGAAATACATAACAAACTGCGTGCCGGCGGGACACCGGCAGCACTTACCCCCTGTATCGTTTCTCAAAAAAAAGTTTCAAACACAACTTCTGAGTACATCAATATTTACGACGACGAACAACTGTTCAGGATTGAAAAATTCACCTTCGTCCGCGAAACAGAATTTGACTGGGAAGAGCCGATTTCAAAAGATGATGTGCGTTCGCTGGTTGCTTTTGCCGGTGACCTGTTCGGACAAAAACGAATCGCTGAAAAATGCAATGACAGTGTCATCATCAACGTATTGCAGAGATTGGAAAAAGCCTGGTCCGACAAAAATATTCTGTTCCTGTATGACACACAAAGATTTGCCAATCCGGTACTGGCATTGTACATGCACAACAGAAACTCAACGTCTGTTATCATCATCAAATGTTTTACCGGCAGCAATCTTTCTGAAATCAAAAATCTTCTGGCAGAAGAACACACTCACAATGCCAGTCTGTTTGAAACAAACCGGCTCAAAACAGTCGTTCTTGCAGACAACATTCAGGAAAACAGAGCAAATTATATTGAAATCAACAACGTATTCTACACAAGATTCAATGACTTCATGCCATTGATCTGCCAACTTCTCATGACATTTTAAAAAGGAGAAAAAACATGAAAGCAAAATTTGTTAAAATCGGAATTGCAGTCTGTATTATTATCGTTGTATTGAGCATGATTCTGCTCATTTCTGAAGTTATCTCATGCAGAAAAAAATTGCAGATCCAAAAACTTTCCGCCGACAGATTCTGCTATCCCGAACAATACCAGCGCCCTGAAATTTATGACCGCAGCGGCGTTCGGCTTATCGGCAACCGCCGAAACGACTGCCTGCCCTCCGGCAGATGGCGTTATGCTGCCATTGACGGAAAATTCGCAGCGGGATTGCTCGGATTCACACAAGTTACCGCAGGCAGAGAAATCGGGAAAAGCGGTATTGAAAGAATGATTGACCGCAAAAATATCCCGGGGTCTCCCGTTGTTTATCTTGCGCTTGACTCAAAAATCCAGAGAAATGCGGAAGACTGGCTGGATACTCTCTGCAAAGAAAATAAATTCAATCACATTTATATCACATGTCTGAATTCAAGAGGTGAGCTTGTCGGTGCCGGACAACGTCCGGTGCTGGATATCAACAACCGCAAAACCGTCGATGGCGGAATGAGTTTCTTTCAGGCTGTCATGGTCTTTCCTGTCCCCCGCGCATTCTGCTCAATGCTGACCGGAAAAAATCACATCCATTCCTCAGATCTGGACTATTTCAATTTCACGCAGAAAACAGGACTTTTCCCGGTTGAAGCTAAAGGACATATCATGCCCAGCTGCACAACTCCGGCAGATGGCAGTCCCGTTCTGGCAACATCGTTCCGTTTTCTGACGGCATACATCGGTGCTGTTGAAAAGAAACCTGCACCGCCGCTGCAGCTGTTTTCAGACGGTAAACAACCGTTGTTCGGACAAAACGCAAAAGTCCAGTGGCTCTCAGTTCTTCCCTCTGACGGAAAAACCATTGCCGCTCTAGGAAAAATCTCTGCTGCAGACAATAACCACATTTATATCCTGATCAATATTGAATGTGACAAAAAAACAGAACGCGCAGAAATGACCAAAGTTATCAATTTGATCAAGACACTTCAATTTGACGCTCAAAAAACGGCCGTCAAAAAATATCCGGTGCAGATCAAAATCAACGAAACTGTTCAAAATATTCTGAACCAGGAAGTAAAATCAGCCTGTGAAAAATATCAGGCTTCTGCGGTTTATGCCGCTGTTGCCAATACCGCAAACGGTCAAATCATCGCCTTGACCCAATACGGAAAATCGGCTTCTCCTGCTGCAGAATTCAGAACGGAACCATTCCACACATTATACCCGATTTTTGCGGGCAAAGCAATTGATTACGGTATGATTCACCCCAACGGCGAAGCCGACATCTCAGCTCCCGAAGAAGAATTCGTTTTCAAAACGATGCAGGAATTCGGTATTTATGAAGCAATTCAAAGAAAATACAGCAGTCCGCAAGCTCTCCGGCGCATTGTTTCAGGCACCTCAAATTGGCTTTCTCTGCCCCGGCTCCTGCAGATTTACTGCTCTCTGGCAAACGGCAAACACCCTGACGGCGCCCCTGTTTTCAAGCAGGAAAACACGCATAAAAAAGTAATTGACATGCTGATTTCCATGACAGGACCCAATGGTACTGCCCGCAATGCTGCCATTCCCGGATATAAAGTTGCAGCCAAGACCGGCTGCGGTCGCAATTATCTTCCGGGTAAAGGATATTCATTGAAAAAGTATACCGCATTGATTGCCGGTTTCGTTCCGGCAGATTCCCCGGAATTTGCTCTGGTTATCATCTTTGATCCCCCGAAAACCCCAATAACGACCGGCGTCATTGAAGTATCTGAAGTTTTCAGAACAACCGCGGAAAAAATCATCAATTGTCAAAAAATCAAAAAAGGAGAAGGAAAATGACTGAAGAAGAAAATATGACAGAAAATATGACATACGACGAATTATTGCAACTCTGGTATGAAGAACAGGATCAGTATATTAACGAAATTTTGGACAGTACTCCGGAAACCAGAAAAGACTGGTCCACCGATGACTGGGTGCAGGCTCTGTACTGGAATC
>JAZQYS010000665.1:0-3226 GCA_045633645.1 Victivallaceae bacterium
CAGGCTGCGCAGGAGTTGTCAAAATCAAAAAACAAACGCGGTAAGGGTAAAAAGAAAAAAGAACCTGAACAACCGGAAGTTCCTCCCGTGCCTGCCGGTGAACGCAAAATCACGATGGAGGACATTCCCAAAATTTTCAAACCGGGAATGACGATTTTAGTTCAGGTGGTCAAGGGTCCGATCAGCACCAAGGGGGCGAGAGTCACCACGGATTTATCTATCCCCGGACGTTTTCTTGTTCTGATGCCGCATAATGCGCATATCGGACTGTCTACAAAAATTGAAGGTACTGCTGAACGGGAACGTTTGCGGAAAATTCTTGACGAATTAAAACTTCCCGAAGGTATGGGGTTGATCTGCCGTACCGTGGGGGAGGGGAGACGCTCCACATTCTTCAAACGCGATCTTGATTTGCTGCTGGACTACTGGCAGCAGATAGAAGAGGGACTCAAAGAAAACAAAGCTCCCCGTCTGCTTTATACGGAACCCAATCTCATAGACCGGACAATCCGGGATTTTGTAACCGATGAAATCGGCGAAATCATCGTTGATGATAAGGATGTAAGAAAACATATTCTTGAAACCTTCCGCCGTATCGGTGTCGGCAAAATGGCAAGCCGTGTTATTTTTTACAGCGGAACCAAACCCATTTATGAAGAATACAAAATCAACGATCAGTTGAAAACGGTGTTCCAGCGTGAAGTGAAACTGCCCGGCGGCGGCGGAATCTGCATTGATGAAACCGAAGCTTTAATTGCGATTGACGTCAATACCGGCAGAGGACACTCCGGCTCCGATCAGCCTGAACTGATTTTGAAAACCAACCTTGAAGCGGCGGACGAAATTGCAAGACAGCTGCGTCTGCGTAACGTCGGCGGACTGGTGGTGTTGGATTTTATTGATATGCGGACGGCAAAAGACCGCGACGAACTTTACCGTTACATGAAAAAACTGGTCAAAAATGACCGTGCAAAGACCAAAGTCCTGCCCTTGAGCAAACTGGGATTGATGGAAATGACCCGTCAGCGCGAACAGGAAAGTATCCTTGATCAGGTTTATACGCCCTGTCCTTACTGCCGGGGCAGGGGACTGGTTAAATCCGTTGTCACCATGAGTGCTGAAATCCAGCGCAGATTAAGTTCTGTTTTGCGCGATAAAAAATACAAAAAAGTGGAAGCTGTCCGTGTGATCATGCATCCTGAGGTACTTGCGCGTTTGAGAAATGAAGATGCGGCAATTCTTCAGGAACTTGAAGAAAAATACAAACACGAATTAAGTTTCAGGGCGGATCCGACTCTGCATTACGAAGAGTTTAAATTAGTTGATCCCGAAACCGATGCCGAACTTCGCTGACTTTGCTGATATTTTCAGCAGTTTCCGGCTGTTTTTATCAGCAGTTGCCAGAGCGGAATGTTTGATTCCGGGAGCCCACACAATTATTCCTTCTGCATTTTTCACAACAGGCAGATGATAATGTGCCGGAATTTTGCTGTCAATCCGCAGTTTTTTTAATTTTTCAGTTCTGTTTGTTCCGAATATTGTCATGCGTTCTCCGGGGCAGGGGGGCGCAATCAATAAGATTTCTCCCAATTTTTCCGCATCAAAAACCGCTTCAAATTTGGAGCAAACCCGAAAGTCGGAGGTTGATTCAACACAAAAGTTCCAATCGCCCCAAACGCACTCAGAAAATTTGAGATTCCAGACAATTTCTTCAGGCAAAACTGTCTCTGCCGGTTCAGGGAAAACATGTTCTTTTTGAAAGCAGATAAACTCTTTTCCAAACGGAATTTTACGGACTTCTTCAGGTGGCGGCAGCTTCAGTTCCTCTTGAAAACGGCTGACAAAATCTGCCGTCGGGATATTTTCTCTCCACAAGCGCAGGATACGGACGATCAGGGCAGGGTGCAGATTTTGCCAATAAGACCTTGAGTTTACAAGGGTTTTATCAAATTGTTCTGCGGCACAACTTTCAATAAAATCTGCATCCTGAGCCAAGACTTTCAAAGACTGATTTACGCCGCCTGCGGCACCGGGGAAAAGTTTGAACAACATCGGCAGAGTCGTATTGCGCAAAACATTTCTGCTGCAGTCATTTTGCGCATTTGTGGAATCTATCCGCCAATTGTCAATGTTCTGTTGAAGCAAAAATGCCTCTATCTCTTTGCGCGAAAAACACAAAAGCGGACGGAAAATATCAACGCCGTTCAAGTTGTATTCAGCTTTGGGCGCAAGCAGTCCTGAGAGATTTGAGCCGCGCAAGAGACGTAAAAAGAAGTTTTCCATTCTGTCGTCGGCATGATGTCCCAGCATAACGGCACACTTTTCTTTGCCGGCTGCAAGATTCATCCAGTGCTGTAAACGCGCCTGCCTTGCGGCATCTTCAATTGCAGTTGTGTCAGAAAAGTGCAAGTTGATTTCCCGGTATTCAATGCCGTGTTTTTCAGCAAAGAGCCGGCACCAGAGCGCATCGCCGTCGGATTCTGCGCCGCGCAGATGGTGATTGAAGTGGACTGCAACGATATTCAAGGCGTATTCTTTCTGAAAATGCAGTGCCGTCAATAAAGCAGCCGTACTGTCTGCGCCGCCGGAAAATCCGGCAAAAACGGTATAATTCCGTCTTAAAGCAAAAAAATTACGGCAAAGTTCGATATCCATATTTGCAATCCTTGTGTTTACATATTATAATATAGCGTGTGTTTGGCAAAGAGCCAATATTTTTTGAAACAAAACAGGAGAAATGTCTGATGGCATACATTGTTGTTGCAACATCCAACGAACACAAAGTCGAAGAATACCGCAAACTGCTTGACGGTCAAAACGTGGAATTAAAGTCTCTTCTGGACTACCCCGGATTTCCGGGCGTTGCCGAAGACGGCACAACTTTTGCTGAAAACGCAGGAATCAAAGCCCTTGCCGCCTGCAAATATTGCGACGTGCCCGCCTTTGCGGACGATTCCGGACTTGAAGTTGAAGCTCTTGACGGACGTCCCGGTGTTTATTCTTCAAGATATGCCGATTCCGATCCGGAACGTATCGCCAAACTTCTCAAGGAACTTGAAGGCAAAGACAACCGCCGTGCAAGATTTGTCTGTGCAATTTCCATTGCATTCAACGGAGAAATCATTGAAACCTTTGAAGGCGAAGTCAAAGGAACCATCACCCTTGCCCCGCGCGGCAACGGCGGTTTCGGATACGATCCGGTATTCCAGCCCGACGGTTACGATCA